>SKNE01000032.1 GCA_007120675.1 Bacteroidales bacterium | reverse complement strand
GGATGACATCCGCCTGTTTGAGCGTGAGTTTGCGCTGCACAGGGAAAAGATCTACCAGGGCACCGGCGAAGGGGCTGACTTCCTTGGTTGGGTTGACCTGCCGCTTGCACCCAATGAACAACTGCTGGACCAGATCACGGCCGATGCCGGGCGCATCGTCCGGCAGTCGGATGTGGTGGTGGTGGTGGGCATCGGCGGATCCTACCTGGGAGCCCGCGCAGTGATAGAGGCCATAACAGGAGCCTTCCCCGCCCCGGAAGAGACCGGCCGGAAAAAACGGGTGGAAGTCCTCTATGCCGGACACCACCTGGATGAGGATTACCACCACGGCCTGCTCCGCTACCTGGAGTCAAAGGAGGTGAGCGTCATTGTCATCTCCAAATCAGGCACCACCACCGAGCCAGGCATTGCCTTCCGCCTGCTGCGCAGGCAAATGGAGGAACGCTACGGCAGGGACGGGGCGGCCAAACGCATTTATGCCATCACCGATGCCCGCCGCGGTGCCCTGAAAAAGCTGGCTGACGGGGAGGGCTATACCTCCTACATCATCCCCGATGACGTGGGTGGCCGCTTCTCCGTGCTCAGTCCGGTGGGACTACTCCCCATAGCCGTGGCAGGGGTAAACATTCGCCAACTGTTGGCGGGAGCCGGCAGGATGGCAACACACCTCAGGGATGCGGACAAGCTGATGGACAACCAGGCCGCCATCTACGCCGTGGTCCGCAACATCTTGTATAATAAGGGAAAGAACATCGAGGTGCTCACGGCCTATAAGCCCTCACTGCACTACATCCTCGAGTGGTGGAAACAATTGTATGGCGAAAGCGAAGGCAAGGACGGCAAGGGGATCTTTCCGGCCGGACTCAGTTTCACCACGGACCTTCACTCCATGGGTCAGTACATACAGGACGGCCTCAGGCAGGTTTTTGAAACGGTCCTGCTGGTGGACAAACCCGGGCACGAACTGATCATTCCCCCGCAGGAGGAGGACCTGGACGGACTAAACTACCTTGCCGGCAAGGGGATGGATTATGTGAACAATATGGCAGCCCGCGGAACGATGATGGCCCACGTGGAGGGTGGCGTACCCAACATCCTGATCAGGCTCCCGGCCCTCGACGAGGAAAGCCTGGGCGAACTGATCTATTTCTTTGAGATGGGATGCGCATTCAGCGCCTATATCCTGGGTGTAAACCCTTTCGACCAGCCTGGGGTAGAAGCCTACAAACGAAACATGTTTCAACTCCTGGGCAAACCGGGTAACTAACCCACCCTCCCATAGCAACTTCTGCACAGGGGTTCATAGGCATCTGTTTCACCCAGGAGCACCAGCCGCTCATTGGCGACCGTACGGTGTGAATACTGTGCCAGGTTGCCACACTTGACACATATGGCGTGCACCTTGGTGATGTATTCGGCGGTGGCCAGCAAGGCCGGCATGGGGCCAAACGGCTTACCCTGGAAATCCATGTCCAGGCCGGCCACTATCACACGGATGCCGGCATTGGCCAGTTGGTTGCAGACATTGGGCAGCTCGGAATCAAAGAACTGTGCCTCATCGATGCCCACCACATTCACGTCATTGGCCATCAGCAGGATGTTGCTGGATGAGGGGACCGGGGTCGACATGATCTCGTTCTCGTCGTGCGACACCACCTTCTCTTCATCATAACGTGTGTCAACACCGGGTTTGAATATCTCCACCTTGAGCCTGGCAATGCGGGCACGCTTCAGGCGACGGATCAACTCCTCTGTCTTGCCCGAAAACATGCTGCCACAGATCACCTCGATCCACCCACGTCCAGCAGTGCGGCTTACGTCATTTTCTAAAAACATGCGGTTTTGTCGTTTTGGTCCTCTCCGGCCGGATGCGCCGGTAAAAGAGCCCTGGTGTCAAATCATGCCAGATGCGACAGCAGTACAAAAATAAACAATAACTTTACACCGTTTTGTTTTTCAAGAAAGGAATTGTCACCGGAAAAGCACTTTTGTATGAGGCACATGGAAATCAAGGACGACATTGTCCGACTGCTTGAAGAGATCGTTCAGCGCGCACACAGGATCAACCAGCAACACCCGGAGAAAGACCTTTTGCTTGATATTGACCTGGTCAAGGATGATCTGCGGTCGCTCTACCGGCGCTTCGACAGGCTGGCCGGCATATATAGCCAACAGACCGGCGCATTCCACGGGGTGGCGGCAGATGGCCCGGCAGAAGGGGAGAACGTTCCGGGAACCCAAGTCCCCGGGACGAGCAGGCAGCAGACGGATCACCAGCAGCACCCACCTAAACGGGATGAAGCAGTTGACAGGGGGGAGGAGTCTGCGGAGGCAGTCCCCGGGGAGGGAGCTGCGCAGGCAGACCCCCGTGAGGAGACCGTGGACCCAGCTGCACAGGAAGAAACGGCGGCACCAGTTCCACAGGAAGAAACGGCGGCACCAGGCCCCCGTGAGGAGACCGCGGCACCATCCCCCCGCGAAGAAACCGCGGCAGCCCACAAGAAGGAGGAGGCGGCGACAGCGTCCACGCAGGATGAAGCCGGAAGTGGCGGCACCCAGGGTGAGCCTAAGGTCAGCGTCCCATCACAGCCGGCCGGGGCTGAACCTACGGTCAATGCCCCTACAGAGCCGGCCGAAGCTGAACCCGCCAGTACTGAGCAGGAAAAGGAGAGGGCCGGACAGGCAGGGGGACAGCTTGTCATCCCCGTGCCAGATACTTCCGTGCAGGGAGAAAAGACCCAAAAGGAGCCAGAAGGGCAGCCTGCACCGGAAAAGCGAGATCCCAAAAAGAACAACAACAACAAGGCGGTCATTGACATATTGTCGCAGTACAGCCAACCCACCATCGGCGACCAGTTCATGAAGGAAGAGGACGATAGCCTGCATCAACGTATCGCCGGACACAAGGAGGACAGGAGCATCGGTGCACGCATGCAGCAACATCCGGTCAGCAACCTCAGGGAGGTGATCGGTGTCAATGAAAAATTCCTGTTTATCAATGAATTGTTTGACGGTAACATCCAGAATTACCATGCTGCCATCGCCACATTGAACGACATGGGCGACATCCACCTGGCGTTCGAGCACCTGAACCGGCTGGCCGTGGAATACGGGTGGGACGCGAACCGATCAGCTGCCACCATTGAGAAGCTGGCCAATTACGTGCAACGCCGTCACATGAAAAAGTAGCCATCCGCGGGGTGAGCACCAGGTTCGTGTCGCCCCGCCAGGCTCCAACAGCCATACCTCTATGTCAAGGCTCTTAATCATTCCCACCCCGGTTGGCAACCTGGAAGACATGAGCCCGCGCGCCATCCGTTTACTGGCGGAGGCAGACCGCATTCTGACAGAAGACACCAGGACAAGTGGCAGGCTGCTGAAGCATTTTGGCATCACCACCCCCATGATCCCCTTCCACCAGCACAATGAGCACCGTTTGCTGCCATCGGTGATGGAGGCCTTGCTGAAGGGTGAGTGCATGGCACTGATCAGCGACGCCGGCACCCCGGGCATCTCCGATCCGGCATTCCTGCTGGTGAGGGCCTGCATTGAGCAGTCCATTCCCGTGGAGGCACTGCCCGGACCCACCGCCTTCGTGCCCGCCCTGGTGGCCAGCGGAATCCCCTGTGACCGGTTTTGTTTTGAAGGCTTTTTGCCGGTGAAAAAAGGGCGAAAGGGTCGACTGGAGCAGCTGGTGCAGGAAAAACGCACCATGGTGTTTTATGAATCCCCCCACCGTTTGCTCAGGACATTGGCTGACCTGGGCGATGCCTTTGGTGCAGAGCGCCGGGCGTGTGTATCGAGGGAGATCAGCAAGATGCACGAAGAGCACGTGCGCGGAAGCCTGCAGGAGCTCCACACGATCTTTTCAGAGCGCAAAATAAAAGGGGAGATCACCCTGGTGGTGTCAGGATTTGTCGTCTAACTTCAATACCGCCATAAAGGCCTGCTGGGGCACCTCCACATTGCCCACCTGGCGCATGCGCTTCTTCCCCTTCTTTTGCTTTTCCAGGAGCTTGCGCTTACGGGTGATGTCCCCCCCGTAACATTTGGCGGTCACATCCTTCCTGAGGGCTTTCACCGTTTCACGGGCAATGATCTTGGCGCCAATGCCTGCCTGAATGGCGATGTCGTATTGCTGCCGCGGAATCAACTCGCGCAGTTTGGAGCAAATGCGCTTGCCAAACTCATAGGCGTTCTCGCGATGAATGAGCGCCGAGAGGGCATCCACATGATCGCCGTTGAGCAGGATGTCCAGCTTGATCAGGTTGGAGGGCCTGTACCCTATGGGGTGGTAGTCGAAGGATGCATACCCCCTGGAAATGGTCTTCAGGCGGTCGTAAAAATCGAAAACGATCTCGGCCAGGGGCATCTCAAAACTCATCTCCACCCGGTCTGTTGTCAGGTAGACCTGGTTTTTGACGATGCCCCGCTTGTCCAGGCAGAGCGAAAGGACCGGCCCGACAAAATCAGATTTAGTGATGATCTGGGCGGAGATGTAAGGCTCCTCGATGCGCTCCAGCTCGTTGGGTCCAGGCATATCGGACGGGTTGTTCACCACACTCATTTCGTCTTTCTTGGTGTAGGCGTGGTAGCTGACATTGGGTACGGTATTGATCACCGTCATGTCAAACTCCCGCTCCAGGCGTTCCTGGACGATCTCCATGTGGAGCATACCCAGGAAGCCGCAACGGAAGCCAAAGCCGAGGGCAGCCGAAGACTCTGGTTCGTAGGTGAGCGAGGCATCGTTCAGTTGCAGCTTCTCCATGGCGGTGCGCAACTCCTCGAAATCGTCGGTGTCCACCGGGTAAATGCCGGCAAAGACCATGGGCTTGACATTTTCGAAACCCTTCACCGCCTCGCTGGTGGGCCTCGCCACATGGGTGATGGTGTCACCCACCTTCACCTCACGGGCATCTTTGATCCCGGAGATGATATAGCCCACGTCCCCTGCGGAAATCTCCTTTCGCGGATGCTGGGAGATCTTCAGCACACCCACCTCGTCGGCGTGATACTGCTTGCGGGTGTTCATGAACTGAACGTGGTCGTGCTGCGCAATCTTTCCGTCATAAATCCTGAAATAGGCCACCACCCCCCTGAAAGGGTTGTAAACCGAGTCAAATATCAGCGCTTTGAGCGGAGCGTCCAGCTTCCCCACAGGGGGCGGGATGCGCTCAATGATGGCCTTCAAAATATCCTCTGCGCCAAATCCCAGCTTGCCACTGGCGGGAATGATCTCCTCATAGTCACAGCCAATCAGGTCAACGATCTGGTCAGACACCTCCTCGGGCATGGCGCCAGGCAAGTCCATCTTGTTAAGCACCGGGATGATCACCAGGTCGTGATCCAGTGCCAGGTAAAGATTGGATATGGTTTGTGCCTCAATGCCCTGGGATGCATCAACAATGAGCAGGGCCCCCTCGCAGGCTGCAATGCTGCGCGAGACCTCGTAACTGAAATCCACGTGTCCGGGCGTATCGATCAGGTTTAACTTATATGTCTCGTCCCCGTAAACATAATCCATCTGGATGGCGTGGCTCTTGATGGTGATGCCGCGCTCCCGTTCCAGGTCCATATTGTCCAGGATCTGATCCTTGAAATCGCGTTCGGTGATCGTATTGGTCATCAGCAACAACCGGTCGGCCAATGTACTCTTCCCATGATCAATATGGGCAATAATGCAAAAATTGCGGATGTTTTTCATAGCCTGCAAAATTACAATTAAAAAAAGGATTTTTTTCATTATTCCCTCCCCCTTTCCAATGGCCTGTTGGGTGTGTATACCAGATTTTTCTTTACTTTTGGTTTCTTCAGGAGATCCATAATAAATCAAGGAGCCGGGCGTATATTCTTTGTACCATGATGCCCGGGAAACTGAAAGCCTAGTCCCCCATGAACAACAAACATACCTTACTGACCTTATGCCTGCTCATCATTGCCAGCACTGGCGCCGGACAGGTGATATTTCCCATCGACGTGCACGATGGACAGACCATTGAAACCTGCAGCGGAGTCTTTACCGACAGCAGCCTGGGCGACTCTCTGACCCATTACGGTCCCAATGAGGATTACCACCTGGTCTTCACAAGCAATGACCCGGAGCAGGACCATTTGATGCTCTATTTTGAGGTCTTTGGCCTTGGTGAGGGCGATACACTCTATGTGCATGATGGAGAGAACGGGGAAGCGCCATTGTTGTTTGAAGCGGTGGCAGACATGTTATCGGGCGACACCATATATTCATCGGGCAGCAGCCTCTATTTTCACTTTGTTTCCTCAGACTTTGATGTGGATGATCCTGAAGCGACAGAAGGGAGGATTGGCTGGTACGCCCAGATCGGCTGCCGTTCTTTGTGCGACCTCTTTGTGGCTGAAATAGACCCCCTGGATGGACTGATGTTCTGCCCGGAAGAACTTGAGATGGTGTCCTTCGCCGGCAGTGCAGGCTACCTCCCCGAAAACATTGATGATGATCCGGATCAGTTCGTGTACACCTGGGTCATAGAAGAGCAAACCTTTAGTGGCCAGACAGTCTCTTACCAGTTTCCCGGACCCGGGGCCTACACCGTCTGGCTGAATGTTGAAGACCCCCAGACAGGTTGCCAGGCCACCGCTGTGGTCGTTCCCATGGTGGGAACCATACCCGGTTTCAACGGCACGATGGCCTCCGATACCATCGTCTGCTCAGAGGAAAACTTCAGCCTGTACGGGGTGGTGAACATGCAACCGTGGACGGGCTTCCCCATCGCCGTTAATGAGGATCCGCCCTTCCAGATTGGAACGGAGGCGGGATTCCTGTACGTGTCCACGCTGGACTTCGATGTTTTTCCTGAAGGGATGGAGGTGCTGTCAGGAGAGGACTTCAACGAGGTTTGCGTATTTGTGGAGCACACAGACCATACGCAGCTGATGTTTGAGCTGGAGTCGCCGGATGGCACCGTGGTGAGGTTGAAGGACTTTGGTGGTCCCACAGCCAATCTTGGTGAACCGGTCGTGTGGGATGATGATATCCCGGGCGTTCCCTACACCTATTGCTTCTCGCCCTTTCCCCAGTTCGGTACCATGGGACTCACCACCCCACTATTGCATGATTACACCGACAATGCCGGCAATTATTATGTCAACGCGGCCTACATGCCAGCAGGGGCCTACACCCCTGATGAATCGCTCGACAACTTTGCCGGGAGTCCCTTTAATGGAAGCTGGACCCTGCGCGTGGAAGACCATACCATTGGTGAATCGGGACACATTTTTGGATGGAGCCTGCTGTTCGATGATACGTTCTACCCCGATTCACTCATTTTTGTTCCGGAGATCGTTGAAGAGCAATGGTATAAAGAGGACGAACCGATCCCGGGCAATCCCGCGCTGGCGTCCATCATCGCTGACGGACAAGAGGTGTTCAGGGAGTTCCGCTTCGAAGTGACCGATAACTTTGGCTGCACCTATGACACCACCATCGTGGTGCAGGCTTTTCCCCTGCCCGAGGCGGAGATCCTGTCGGAGCTGGAGATTCCCCTGTGTGAGGGTGACTCCACCCTCTTAAGTGTCAACCCCCTCAGCAGCAGTGGCTTTGACTGGCTTTACCAGTGGCAGGTGGGGGGGACGGACCTGCCCGGAAGGACCTATGATACACTGATGGTGAAGGAGCCCGGGCTCTACACGGCCGTGATCTCCGAACCCAGCCTGATCATTCACGCCGACACCCTTTGGTGTATCAATTATTTTGATAAGGATGTGACAGACCAGAACTGTGACCTGACCATTCCCAACGTGTTCACCCCCAACGCCGATGGCATCAACGATGAGTTTGAGATCAAGAACCTTGAGCACTATCCCAACGCGCAGATGGTGATCTTCAACCGCTGGGGCAACAAGGTGTTTGAACACAATGATTACTATAACAACTGGTGGGATGGTGCCAATGCCCCCGATGGGACCTATTTTTACGTTTTGAGGTATACCAGGCTGGGCAAAACACGCTACGCTGAAGGCACTGTCACCATCATCAGGTAAACCGCCCGCCGGCCAGGCATTATTTTTCAACATTATTTTTGTGTTTTGGACGAAAGCATTAATTTTGGGGCTTTTGTAACATAACCCATACGCTATGTCCAAACAAGAAGCTTCCCAGGGGAGTGTATTTAAGAGAATACTTGACAAGGTTGAAGTGATTGGCAACAAGCTGCCACAACCGGTAACTCTCTTCGCTATTTTGATCGTTGTTGTATTGCTGTTGTCCTGGATATTCAGCGGCATCACGGTGCTCAGGCCCGGTACGGGTGGTGATACCGGGGTGGAAGCTGACTTTATCGTGGTAGAGAATTTGCTCACCAAGGAGGGGATACAACGGATTTTCACCAGCATGGTGAACGTTTTCGCCACCTTCCCGCCACTGGGACTGGTTCTGGTGGTGATGCTGGGTATTGGGGTGGCTGAGCACACAGGAATGATTGCCGTGGCTTTGCGTGTCTTTGTCTCCAAGGTGCCCAAATACCTGATCACCTTTTCCATCGTGGTGGCCGGCATGGTCAGCTCGGTGGCCGCCGACGCAGGCTACGTGGTGCTGATACCCATGGGGGCCGCCCTTTTCATGGGGATGGGGCGGCATCCGCTGGCAGGGATCGCTGCAGCCTTTGCAGGGGTCTCGGGTGGATTTGGGGCCAACTTCCTGCCCACCGGGCTGGACCCCATGATTGCCGCCTTTACCGAGCCCGCAGCCAATATCATTGACCCGGCCTATACGGTTAACCCCTTGTCGAACTATTACCTGATGGCCGCTTCAGTGCCCCTGGTGGGCATCGCCGGCACCTGGGTCACCGAAAAGATCGTCGTGCCGCGCCTGGGAGAATACAAGCCGGAGGGGGGCATGCTGGCAGAAGAGACAAGCAACGACGTGAAGCCCCACGAGCGCAGGGCGCTGAACTGGTCCCTGCTGTCCATTTTGCTGGTCATCGTCCTGGTAGCCATCGCGGTGATCCCCGCCAACGGACTGCTGCGTGGTGAGTTTGACGAAGTGGCCGGTACCAATAGCTTCAGGCCCTTTTATGACTCCCTCGTACCCATCATGTTCATCATCTTCTTTGTGGGAGGCCTTGTTTACGGTATCGTGTCGAAAACCATCAAGAACGACAAGGATGTCTCCGACATGACCGCCAAGTCCATGTCGACCATGGGACTGTACATCGTGATCGCTTTTGTTGCCGCCCAGTTCGTGGCCTATTTCAACTGGTCGAACCTGGGAAGCATCCTCGCCGTGAAGGGCTCTGATGCACTGCAAGCCGTCGGCTTCACCGGCATCCCGCTGCTGGTGGCATTCATCCTGATCGCCTCACTGGTGAACCTGATCATGGGAAGTGCTTCGGCCAAATGGGCCCTCCTGGCCCCCATATTTGTTCCCATGCTCATGCTCATGGGCTATGCGCCCGAGGTCACCCAGGCCGCCTACCGTATCGGCGACTCCTATTCCAACATCCTGACACCCTTGCTGCCCTACTTCCCGCTGGTCATTGTCTTCGCACAGAAGTACGACAAGGCAGCCGGAATCGGTACGCTCATATCCATGATGCTACCCTATGCCATTGCCTTCATGATTGCCAGGATTCCCATGTTTATCGTGTGGATATGGCTTGGACTGCCCCTGGGTATTGAAGGGCCGATATATTACGAACAGGAAAGCAGGCAGACAGGCTCACACCAGCTGATCCAGGATGCCGCCACGGAAGATGATGTGCTGGCCGCAGGGAAGACCTATTATCTTGAAGTGGAATCAGCAGAATAACTGCCAAACCGGACAAAACGGCCTCCCGCCCGATGCCTGGTCACTGGACGCTCAGGATCAGGGGCTTTGCCGTTTTCTGGAAGCAGTGAAACATTCAGCCCGGGTGATATCCCGGGCTTTGTTTATTTTTGCCTATGCAAAACGCTAAACAACAGGCGTACTGGAAATGGCGTCACGACATGGCGGAGGCCATTGCACGCAGAATGGATATGCGGCGTTTTGGGGTGAAGGCGCTCTACCTGATCGGCAGTGTAAAAACAGGCCAGGTGGGACCCTGCTCCGATATCGACCTGCTGGCCCATTGCGATGGGGACGCCGGAAAACAGGAGCAGCTGACATTGTGGTGTGAGGGATGGGGTTCCTCCCTCTCAGCGATCAATGAAGCAAAGACCCGTTTGAAAACACCCGGCAGCCTCATCGACCTGCACATCATTACCGATGAGGACATCAGGCAGAAAACCAGCTTTGCCAGCATGATCGGAGCCCATTCCAACAGCGCCAGGTTACTTAGAAAAGATGCACAGAATGAATAGGCCGCTATTTTTTGTTTCAGACCTGCACGGCAATGTCTCACGCTATGAAAAGCTATTCGGACAAATAGAGAAAAACAGGCCGCGTGCTGTTTTTTTCGGGGGTGACCTGCTTCCGTCAAGCCTCGTCTACAGGGCCCACAGCCAGGCGGAACCACAAAATTTTGTGGATGCTTTCCTGGCCTCCTCCCTGCGCTCCCTGAAGGATAGCCTGAAGTCCTATTATCCGGAGATCTTTCTCATACTGGGCAATGATGACCCCAGGAAGGAGGAGGCATCCTTCCTTGAGCTGGAGGCCGAAGGCCTGCTGCATTACATGCACATGAAGAAGCACCCCCTGGATGACTGGATGGTCTATGGCTATGCCATGGTTCCACCCACCCCCTTCATGCTCAAAGACTGGGAACGCTACGACGTGTCCCGTTTCGTTGATCCCGGGTGCATTCACCCCACCGAAGGTTTTCGCACCGTCCCCCCCGATGTGGACGTGGAGTTTACCACGATCAAGGGTGAGCTGGAGCAGCTGGCAGGGGACGACGACCTGTCAAAGGCCATCTTTTTGTTTCATTCACCCCCTTACCGCAGCAAACTGGACAGGGCAGGACTGGATGGGGTGATGGTAGACCACGTCCCCGTGGATGTGCACGTGGGCAGCATGGCCATCAGTGAGTTCATTGAAAAGCGAAAGCCCATGCTGAGCCTGCATGGCCACATCCACGAGTCTGCCAGGATCACCGGCGCCTGGAAGGAAAAGATTCACCAAACGATGGCCTACTCTGCCGCCCATGAGGGCCCCGGACTGGCACTGGTGCAGTTTACCAGCCGGTGCCTGATGAGTGCTGACCGCATCCTGCTCTGAATCCATTGTTTGATTTTCCCCTACCTTTGCAACAGATGACCAATGCCGCCGTGGCCGGCCCCTATCCGCGTGATGGCCAGGCAAGGGGGGCGAAACGGTAAAACCAACGAAATACCTGGAACATGTCCGCAGCCAGCATACAAAAAAAGTACCAGAACACCTGCAAACTGATCCACCGCCGGCGCCTGGCCGACGCCATGGTGCTGCTGCGCCAGATGGTGCAGGAGACGGGTAAGGAATACCTGGGTGAGCAGGTCGACGCCTTGCAGGGCAACTATGAGCAGCTGCTCAAGCACAGCTTCAGCGGCGTGCCCGACCCCGAGCGTAACAAAGTGTACCAATACCTCCTGCGCTCCCTGCTGGAGCTGGCCGATCAGCTACAGGAGCTGGTCCTGCTGAACACATCAGGCGGCACGGTGTTTCAGCTCAAGCGTGACATGCGCAAGCAAAAGAGACTTGGACAAACCGAGGTGCACCAGCTGCTGGAAGAGGTGTGCTTTGACGATGAACTAAGCGGACTGCTCAAGGATGTGAGGGTGGGCACCGGTGCGGACACCATGGAACGTCAGAGATCGCTGCTGAAGATGTTTCACGTGGCCTGGCTGGCCGACAAGTACACCGAAGAGGAGATCAGCCTGCTGGAGAGCGTTTGCGACAGCGACCGTCTGCCGTGGCATGACAAGTCATTGATAGTTGGTGCGCTTACCTTGAGCTTGCTGGCTTACTGGGATATCAGCAAATGCCTGCTTCTGTTCCGTTTTGTCGAGGCGCAGCAGCAGCACGTGTGGGAAAGGGCGATCATCGGTCTCTTCCTTGGACTGCTCAAGCATAATGAGCGCTTCGCCCTCTACCCGCTACTGGAAGAGAAAACCCTCGCCCTGCGCTCTCTGCCCCAAATGGAAGAGTACATGGAAGCCCTGCTGATTCAATATGTCAAATCAAGGGAAACCCACCAGGTCAAAAAGAAGTGGGAGGAGGAGATCCTTCCGGCCATGATGAAGATGCGCCCGAAGATTGAAGAGAAGCTGGACCTGAACAATATTTTCGGAGATGCGGCGGAGGAAGAAAAGAACCCTGACTGGGAAACGTTCTTCGAGGATACCCCGGACCTGCTGAATAAGCTCCAGGAACTTACCGAAATGCAGATGGACGGCATGGATGTCTTCATCAGTGCCTTTGCCCGGCTGAAGCACTTCCCCTTCTTCCGCGAGATCAGCCACTGGTTCATGCCGTTTTACGCAGAAAACCCCCACCTCAAACCCGCCCCAGGGGCGCGGGAGGGAGCGGCCGACCTCAGTCCGCTGATGGAAAAGCTGGAAGAGACTTATTTTATGTGCAACTCCGACAAATACTCTTTCAGTCTGAACCTGGCCATGATTCCCGAACAGCAGAAAGCGGCCATGATGAATATGCTCAATGCAGAGATACAGAACATGTCGGAGCTGGAGAAAGACCAGGACATGCTGGGAGGAACGGCCCGGGTGAAGAGTTCCTTTACCCAGTACTTCCAGGATCTTTACCGGTTTTACAAACTGCACCCATGGCGGGCTGAGTTCGATGACGTCTTTGAGATGGACCTGGACCTGCATGAGACGGCCTTCCTGAATCACCTCATGGTGGACGGAAAAACCGTACGTAACCTGGGGGAAATGCTCTTTGACAAGCAGTTTTATGACGATGCACTGAAGGTGTTTCTGTCCATCCTGGATCGTGACAAAAGCAATATTGAACTGTTTGAGAAGATCGCCTATTGCTACGAAAAGACAGGTGAGCTGCAGATGGCCTACGACTACTACAAGAAGGCGGAACTCATTGATACGGGACGCCAGTGGATTGTCAAGAAGCTGGCCTGGTGTTGCAGGTACCTGAACCGCTGGGAGGAAGCACTTACCCACTACCGTGAGCTGGAAAAGATGGATCCGGAGGACATGCCCGTACAGGCCCATATCGGCCAGTGCCTGATCCACCTTAAGCGCTACCAGGAGGCGTTGGACTATTATTTCAAGCTGGAGGTGCTGGCACCGGAGAATGAGAAGATCCGCCGGCCACTGGCATGGTGCTCCTTCCTGACCGGCAAACTGGATACCGCCCGCGATTACCTGGAACGCCTTCTATCCAAAGACCCCTGCAACCATCACGACCTGATGAACCTGGGACACGTACTCTGGTGCCAGGGAGATGCTCTGGAAGCCAGGAAGTCCTACATAAAAAGCGTGTTGTGCTGGAAAAGCCTGAGGGATTTTGAGCAGGCCTTCAAGGAGGACAGCCTGCACCTCACCGCCCGTGGCATCGGGGAGCAGGATCAGGACTTAATGCTTGATTATCTGAAGCTTGAAGTGCGTGCCCGGCAGGCAAAAGAAAAATAATTTCCTCCCGACGCAGCGTTTGCACAGATTCTGTCGTCTACATTATGTGACCAACAGGCTACCAGCTATCAGCTCTTTGTTTTAATGCAAGAATACAACACCGTGAATCGCTTCCCGGGGGGTTATTTTACCGGGTGTTTTTCTCCTTTTTCTCTATATTTCATTTTTTTAGGTTTTGTATTCGTTTCAGGGGATACGGAAATGACCGCCGAATTGCTTCCAATGCTACACCAAGGCTAAGAAGCCCAAAAACAACATTAACCACAAACAACTAACCAGGCGGTCATTTCCCTGAAACGTTTTTTCAGCGCCTGGTGTGGTTTCACGACAGGCAAGAACTCCCGCTTGAGCGACGTAAGAATC
>SKNE01000190.1 GCA_007120675.1 Bacteroidales bacterium | reverse complement strand
GAAGGGGTTGCGGTTGCCCTGGATCTCGTAGACACTTTGGTTTCGCACCCGCTCTTTCTGGCTGACGGGATCGCTCGCGTGCCATTCCATGAGCATGTGGATCACCCAGGGTTCGTAGCCCGGATAGGTGTTGTGGTCGAACATGGCATTGCCGTATTCGCTGTAGGTCCACGTGCTGATCCGGTCTTCGTAGCGGGTGATCATATAAAAGAAGGTGCGAGCCAGATCGCCCTTGTACTCGTCAATGGGCTCAAATGCGGTGCCTGTGTAACCTCCGGCAACGTTGGCGCCCAGCTTCCCACCGTTCAAAGAGGTCCAGAAAGGATTGTCCACCATCCCGAAAGGAAAATTGGCCCTTTGGGCATTGACAAACTTATCCACGGGATAGATGTGGTATAGATCGGTGTTCATGGGGTTGACCGCGCCGCCAAACCAGGATCGTGGCATGGAGTGCTCCCGGTTGTATACATCCCCCTCCTCTGTGCCCCCGGTGCCGGTATCCTGGTCATCTCCAAAAACGTAGATATAGGGAGGCTCCTCACAAGGCGTATCGGAGTAAATGTCCCAGACATGGCCGTCGAAGGTGGCATCGGTTACGGTAAAATGCTGCCAGAGGGAAGCATAGGTCTGAACCTGGTGGTTCTTGATGAGGTGATGAAGCTGGCTTTTGAGCTCGCTGCCCGATCCGGAGATGCCATCATAATAGGTGTCGGGTACGGATGTGAGGATACCGCTTCCGCTCACTTCCAGCACAGCGCTTTCGTCCCCCCCGTATTGGTGTGTGATGAGCCGTTCAAACTCTCCCACCTCTTCGGCGAAGAGCCTCACGAAGATGCGACTGGATTCCAGCACGCCATCCTCGCCTGGTTCAAGGCTGAGCACCCCGGAAAAGCCCGTATGGCAATCCAGGGAAATGCGAAAAGGCGCATCGGCGGTGATCACTACCTCCCCTTCCAGCTGCTCCCCCTCCACATAATAGAATTGCACGTCGGAATGATCACCGGTCCATACTTCCCTGAAGTGGGGAAGGGAGCTGTCTGAAAGGGATAGGGTGGCCTGTGAGAGAAGGTTCAGCGACCAGCTGAGAAAGAGGAGGCAAAGGATGAATGCTTTTGGCAGGATCATAGACTGATGGGATCGTTGGTGGGCATGGGCACAAATATCACGATTTTTTTGATCCCGACCAGTTCGCGGGTGAGCTACCACTCCTCTTTTACCAGGCGGTCCCGGCTGACGCCCAGACTGGAAAGCTGCTCTTCCACCGCATTCATCATGGCAGGGGTCCCGCAAAGATAAATCCACAGGTCATCCCACCACAGGTGTTGCTTAAGTAAATCACGGTCAATGCGGCCATGGAGATAGCCTGCCGCCTTTTCACGCGACAGCATGAAGCTTACACGATCTTCCAAATAGCCGGTGATCTCCTTTTCCAGGAGGATGTCTTCCCTTGTCTTATTGGTGTAGATCAGCTTATTATTCCCGATGGCGCCCCGGCTGTTGAGGTCCCTGAAAATGGAAATGAAGGGGGTGATCCCGGTGCCGCCCGCAATGAATAAGCCCTCTCCCTTGTAGGTGATGGTGCCATATACCCCGTTAATGACCAGCTCGTCGCCCACCCTGGCTGCCAGCAGCTTTTCGGTGGTGCCATCGTGCTCCGGGTAGGTTTTGATGATGAATTCCAGCATTGGGTCTGCCGGGGTGGAGGCGATGGTAAAGGGGCGCATGTCATTCTCCCATCCTTCCATCCTGGGAGCGAGGGAGGTGGCTTGTCCGGACTCGAAGAGAAACCCAGGGGGCCGGCCGGTGCTGATCCGGAGTGTATCGTGCGTCAGCTTTTCAATCTCATTGATCTTCACCACATACCTTTCCATGGTCCATTCTCCTTTGTTCACCGCTACAGACTTGCTGACCGGCCATTCATAATCACTCATTTTCCTGTTGCTTTTCGGCCTCTTCACGCCGCTGACGGCGTTTCCATATCACGTACAAGACGATGATGATGATGGGCAGGACGATGTAAAATATCACGCTCTCCACCGATTCAAACACGCGAAGGGGTTCATCTTCGGAGGGCACGTGCGTGGGGCGCTGGGCCAGTGCCTGTAAGCTGAGAAGTAAGGCTGCCAGGAGAGAAAACAATTTGCTGATCATGATTGGATGTCTTTTTGTGACCTCATCTTATTTTGATGCCCTGCCTGTTGACTGCATCGTAAATCGGCCATTTTATGGTCTTGCTGCGGCCATCAGGGCAAGGCCGTTAAGAGATAAACCAAGTTTACCGGCAATGGTTCAACCGTCCAGACCCGGATTGCTGTGCAAGCATTCATTCCTGTGACCGGATCTGATCAGGCCCCCTTTCCAGGACAGTTCGAACCCTTTTCCACGCCACATCAGGCCTCCTTTCTTGCGGCTTTTTCCCTGAGGGTGACAAAGGCCTTGACCAGCAGAAATTGCAGCGTAAGAAAGAATATGATGGATGCCCCTGCGGGTATGTCCACCAGGTAAGCAGCCATCAGTCCCGCAACAGCACCAATGACACCCCATAAGGCCGCCAGCGGGATGATGTGCATGAAGTTGCGTGTAAACAGCATGGCTGTGATCTGTGGCAGCGTGAACATGCTCAGCACCAGGATAATGCCGATGGTTCGTATACTCATCACGATGGCCAGTGCCATGATGGCCGACATCAGGTAGCGGTAGAAGGATACGGCGATCCCCTTGGTCCTGGAAAATTCCGGGTCAAAGGCCGTATACAGGATGGGCCGGAAAAAGAGCACAAAAAAGGCCGTTAGCAAGAGGCAAAAGATGAGCATGAGCAGCAGGTCCGTCCTGGTCACGCTGAGGATGTTGCCAAACAGAAAGGTCATCAGGTTGGGGGTATAGCCCGGTGTCATGAAGACAAAGATGATCCCCAGGGCCATCCCGAGGGACCATAATATGGCGATGGCGCTGTCTTCGCGCACTTTCCCCTTCTGGGTGATGTATTCTATGCCCAGGGCGGTCAGGACACCGAAGACGGCCGCTCCAAGGAAGGGATTCATTCCCAGGTAATAGGCCATGCCGATGCCACCGAAGGAGGCGTGGGTGATGCCACCCCCTATGAAGACAATGCGGCGCGTAACGATATAGGTGCCCACCATGGCCGACAATATGGCCGTCAGCACGGCGGCGTAAATGGCATGGCGAAAAAACTGGTACTCAAAAATGGCCAGGATCTCACTCATGGTCGTGATGTTTGAGCACCCGGTGAGGCACGGGTCCGTGGGCGATGATGTCGACGGGACAATTGTAGACCTTCAGCAGCTCTTCCGACAATTCGTTGGACGGGTGGTAATGCAGGGTCTTGTTGACACAGGCGATGGTTTTCACCAGGGGGGAGATGGTGCCGATGTCGTGCGAAACCAGCAGGATGGCCATCTCTTTGTTGAGCTCCTTCAGCCAGCGGTAGAGCTCTTGCTCAAACTGCTTGTCCACATGGGTATTGGGCTCATCCAGGATGAGCAGCTCCGGCCGGTCGATCAGCGCGCGGCATAGCAGCGCCTTCTGGAGCTGTCCGCCGCTCAATTCACCGATGGGCCGGGCAGCCAGGTGGGCCAGTCCCGCCTCTTCCAGCATCTCCCTCACGCGCCTTCGCTGCTTCACGTTCAAATGAGGCAACCACCGGCGCCTGATGCGCAGACCCGAAGCCACCAGCTCCTTCACGGTGATGGGGAAGGCCTTGTCTATCTGCGTAGCCTGTGGCAGGTACCCGGTACGCAAACGGCCGGACGGGAAGCTGATGCTCCCCCCGAAAAGGGGTTGCAGTCCCAGGATCACCTTGACCAGGGTGGTTTTTCCACCCCCGTTGGGTCCGATCACCCCCACAAAATCTCCGGTGTGGATCACCAGATCCACCTCTTCCAGCACGCTTTCAGAGAAGTAACCGGTGCTCACCGACTTCAGTACGACGAGGGCTTTACTCACTGCATATGGGTTTTGAAGGCCTCCACCACCTCTCTCATGCTTTGGAACCAATCGTAGGCCAGGGGGTTGATCTGCACGATGCGGGCACCGCTCTCCTGGCTGACCAGCTGGGCACTGCGCACGTCAAACTCCTGCTGCACAAAGATGACGGGCACCTCGTGGGTTCTTGCCTCATCGATGATATGGGCCAGCAAGGCGGGTGAAGGCTCCTTGCCGTGCCGCTCGATGGGGATCTGCTCGAAGCCATAGTCGCGGGCCAGGTAGGTCAGGGCCGGATGAAAGATCAGGAACCGTTTGTGCGACAGTTCCCCGGAAAGCACTGCCAGCTCCTGGTCCAGGGCTTCCACCTCAGGCAGCAACAAGCGGTAGTTTGCTTCCACCTCAGGCAAAAGGGCCGGGTAAACCGCCACGATGGCTTCTTTCATCCTCGGGAGCAGCTGGATCATCACGGCCGGCGACATCCAGATGTGCGGATCGATGCCCCCCTCATGAACGTGATCACCGTGGTCGATCTCCTCGCCACGGATAAGAGAGATCCCTTCCGACAGGTTGATCACCTGCATCCCGGGATTCATTTCCGACAAGCGGCCGATGAAGGCCTTCTCATAGCCCAGGTGGCCTATGCGGAAATAGATGCCTGAAGCAGACAGTTTCTGAAACTGACTGGTAGTGGGTGAATAGGTGGCGTGGCTGGCTCCTGCGGGAACCATCACGTTCACCTCCAGAGCGCCTCCTGTAAGCCGGTCAACCATGTATTGCAGCGGCTGGATGCTCACGGAAACAACCCCCTCAGTGGCCTCCCCCCTCTCCTGCATCCGGCAGGAAAACGAGCCCATAAAAACCGTGGCCACCACAAGGGCCAGCATAATCTTGCGAATGTTCATCGATGAAAAAGTTTAGTCATACATTAGGAACTCCCGGTGATGGTCGGACCATTGAAGATGCACAGGGGCAGGCCGGCATCAGATCATGGGAGATGGCGGCAAGCGATAGCCCAGGCAAAAACGGACATGGCGCTCATCCCTCCGCCGTCTGCATTCACCCATCCCGTATAAACCGGCTGCAAAATTAATATTTAATCACCACATCATCCCCAGCTTCATCAGGCTTTTCGCCCTTGCCCTTCTTGTCTGCCGGCGACTCCCGCTCTTTGATCGAAAAAAGGGCCCCCAGGATGGTGCCCACCGTAAATCCCGCCAAAAGACCCAATAACACTTTTGTCCTGATCATGGTATTCATTCTTTTTGTTGATAGAAAAAACCTGTATTGTCTTTTTCACAAGATACAAAAAAAGCGGGAACCTGCTCTTAGGGATCCATTTTTTCATACCTTTACGTAGCGACTCCCAGGAACCATTCGCTACAAATTGTGTCATGACCCGAACAGGCCAGGCAGCACCGGATGATGTAGCCTGGAAGTGGCTGTCATGAGTAAATCACCGTCACCGGTGAGTGTGGCACTTATAAACCAAACAACAGAAAAGTATATGAAAATGCGCATCTTGCCGGGTCTTCTGACCATCAGCCTGTTTCTAATGACCGGCTGTAAAGACTTATTGGACGTGGAAGAACGTTTCACCTTCCAGTACACCTTTTCAGTCAATACCGACGAGCACTCTTTCAGCGATTCACGGGTGATCGATCTGGCTGCCAACGTAAGCATTATCGACGAATACGGCAGCAAGATCAAGGAGGTGAAGATAGAACAGGTCAAGTTTTGGCTTACCGCTTTTTCCGGCCCTGACTCACAACAGATCGAATCGGGTTCACTAAGGGTATCCGAAACGGATGGCAGCAATCTGCAGCTCATTGCCGAGCTCAGCGACCTGCAGCTCCAGGCCCTCTTAAACACGCCCCACGAACTGACCATTCGTGATGCCGGGGTGCAGCTGTTGGGAGACCTGGCAGCCGATCCGCCACACCGTTTCCAGCTGCATGGCGACATGGAGATCAATGAAGGACCCCTGGCTTTTACGGCGGTGTTTGAATTCACTGCCAAAATGGTGGCCAACCCGCTGAACTAGGCAGCCAGGCAATTTCTCTGCTTGATAAGCCCCAGCCAGCTGTTCCCGGGTGATCCTGGCTGCTGACCGGTCCCTGAACACAGTGTGATCGGTGGTTTTCCTGCAACTTCTTTTTTTTCTCGCATGGGGATGCAGGGGATTCCGGTCCTCTACCTCCCCGGTCCATACCGGCATTACTGTCAATCCGTTTCGCCCCCTTTTTGTACCTTTGCCGTTGCAATGATGCAGAATAAAAACCCAAGACAATGTACAAAAAGGATCTCTTTTCCATACTCATCGGCTTAAGCTTTTTACTGGCAGGCGGACTCCATGCGCAGGTCACCACCGATCCGGCGCTGCCCACCTCCGAAGCCCCGGTGACCATCTACTTTGATGCCACCCAGGGATCGGGCAACATGGAAGGCTACACCGGCGACGTATACACCCATACGGGGGTGAGCCTGCATACCGGACAAACCTGGCAGTACGTCATTGGGGGCTGGGGCGATAACGACGTTCAGCCCCAGCTGACGCGCATCGGGGACGACCTTTACGAACTGGAGATCACCCCCAGCATCCGGGAGTTTTACGGTGTGCCATCGCACCTGGGGATCACCGGACTCCACTTTGTGTTCCGGGCAGCCTCTGGCAGTCCCCAGACCGAAGACCTCTTCGTGGAGGTGGTGGAGGAAGGGCTGAGTGTCGCCATACAGTCGCCCTCCGGACTGCATCCCGTATTCGCCCTGAACGAAGAGGTGCCCATCCTGGTCTCAGCCAATGAGGCGGACTCCATCGCCCTGATGATCAATCAAAACTACATCACCTCCACCACAGACAGCCAGCTCTCCTACCACTGGGCCGCCGACGCCTTCGGCAACCAGCTTATTGAGGCTGTGGCCTACGGTGCCGGCGAAGAGACCGTACACGACGAGACCACCGTCTTTGTCAGACAGGAGGTGAGCGAGGCCCCCTTGCCCGATGGACTGGTCAACGGGATCAACTACATCGACGAAAACACGGTGACCCTGGTGTTGCACGACCCCCCTGCCTTGAAGGACTTTGTCTTTGTGCTCGGCGACATGAATGACTGGTCGCTTACCGATGACCACTACATGCACCGCAGCCCCGACGGCACCCATTTCTGGCTCACCCTGGAAGGACTGGAGGAAGATACCGAATACGGCTTTCAGTATTACATCGACGGGACGCTGCGCCTGGCTGACCCTTACACCCATAAGGTCCTGGACCCCTGGAACGATCACTGGATAGACGATTTTAATTATCCGGACCTGAAGCCCTATCCCCACGGTCAGACCGAGGGACTGGTGAGCGTCTTGCACCCCGGCAGGCCGGCCTTCCAATGGGAGGTCACCGATTTCACCCCGCCCGCCGTTGAAGACATGGTGATCTACGAATTGCTGATCCGCGACTTTGTGGAAACCAGTGCCATCAAAACGGTGATGGACTCGCTGGACTACCTGCAGAACCTGGGGGTGAACGTCATTGAGCTGATGCCCGTCAACCAGTTTGAAGGCAACATCAGCTGGGGATATAACCCCTCCTTCTATTTTGCCACCGACAAGGCCTATGGCACCCGGGAAGACTACAAGCGTTTCATCGATGAAGCGCATAAGCGCGGCATGGCGGTGGTGCTGGACATCGTGCTGAATCACAGCTTCAACACCTCCCCCCTGGTGCAGATGTACTTCGATGCCGATGCCGGCAGTTGGGGCCAGCCCTCACCTGACAACCCCTGGTACCTGGAAACATGTCCCCACGAACCCTGGTGCTGGGGCAACACCTTCGACCAGGACAGCCCCTACACACAGGAGTTCTTTAAACGGGTTGTCCAATACTGGCTCACAGAGTTCAAGTTCGACGGTTACCGTTTCGATTTCACCAAAGGCTTCACCAATGAGCAGACGGGTGGACAGGGCTGGAATTACGATGCCGCCCGCATCGCCAACCTGAAACGCATCGCCGACGAGGTGTGGGAGGTGAATCCCAATGCCTATGTGATCCTTGAGCACTTCACCGCCAACAACGAAGAAGAGGAGTTGTCAGACTACGGGATGATGCTCTGGGGCAATATCACCCACAGCTACCAGGAGGCCGCCATGGGATGGATCGAAAACAGCAACTTCGAATGGGTCTCCTACCAGGAGCGCGGCTGGGACGATCCCCACCTGGTGGGTTACATGGAAAGCCACGACGAAGAACGGATCATGTTCAAAAACAACACCTGGGGCAACTCCAGCAACCCGGATCACGACGTGAAGGACCTGACCACCGGTCTGCGCCGTGCCGAGCTGGTGGCCGCCTTCTACTTCCCCATCCCCGGCCCAAAAATGATCTGGCAGTTTGGGGAGCTGGGTTATGACTTCAGCATCAACCACTGCCAGGACGGCACCATCGACCCGGGATGCCGCACCGATCCAAAACCCATACGCTGGGATTATTTTGATGACTGGCGGAGACACAGGGTTTACACGATATATTCCCTCCTGGCCAACCTGAAGCAGGAACACGAGGTGTTCCGCACCACCGACTTTGAACTGAGCCTGGGTGGAGCCATGAAGCGCATTCACCTGAATCACAGTACAAAGAATGTGACCGTCCTGGGTAACTTCGATGTGGAGGAGGGCGAAATGTATCCCAATTTTCAGCACACGGGCACCTGGCATGAATACTTCAGCGGGGAAGAGCTGGAAGTGAACGACATCAATGAGCCTATCCTGCTCCAGCCAGGCGAGTACCGCCTGTACGCTTCCGAACCATTTCCCCCGCACGGACTGCCCTTGAGTATCACCGAGGCAGATAATGAGGGCGCGGAGATGGTCATCAGGCTTTATCCGAATCCGGCCAGCACCCACCTGCATGTCCACGCAAAGCATCCGGTGGACGATTTACAGGTGATCGACCTGCTGGGACGGGTGATTGTTCACCAGGCACCCCAGGCAGATCAGTTCACCATTGCACTTGATCAGTTGCCAAAGGGCATCTACCTTGTGCAAATAAGGGCCGGTGGACAGACATCCACACACAGGGTGCAGATCCATAACCCTTAATCCCTTTATCCCTTTATCCCTTTATCCCATGCAAAAAACAATTCAGCTAACCCTGGTCCTGCTTGCAGCAGCCCTGTTCTCCTCCTGCGTTTCCATGCGCAAGTACGAAGACATGGAGGCCCTGCACAAGGAAAGCCTTGCCGTGAACGAACAGCTCTCTGCCCGGCTCGACCGTTACAGTGAAGACAACGCCCGTCTCAGGGATGAGCTGGGACAAATGCGTCAGCGCACTGAGAACCTGAGGGAAGATACCACCCACCTGGGCCGCCAGCTCCGCCGCCTGCAGGAAAGCTATGACCAGCATGTGTTGCAGACCCAGCACCTCATGGAGGGTAAGACAGAGGAGACACGCCTTATCCTGGCCAGGCTGCAGGATACCCAGGATGACCTGCAGCGACGTGAGGATGAGCTGATGCTTGCCACCCGTGAAATGGATGAAAAGGAAGCCCGGCTCAATGCATTGATGGCTGAGGTGGGAGAGAAAGAGGCGCGGGTGAACGAGCTGGAGAGCATCCTGGATCGCCAGGACTCTATCGTACAGGACCTGCGGCGCAGCCTTTCCAACGCCCTGCTGGGGTTCTTGGACGAGGGACTGTCCGTTGACATCCGCGGGGGCAAGGTGTATGTCTCCATGGAGGAACGGCTGCTCTTCGCCACAGGCAGCACCCAGGTTGATCCCCAAGGCGTCGCCGCTTTGCGCGAACTGGCCAGGGTGCTGGCGCAAAATCCGGATATCAGCATCATGATTGAAGGGCATACCGACGATGTGCCTTTCAGGCCGGGAGCTGCCATCAAGGACAACTGGGAGCTCAGCGTCATGCGCGCCACGGCGGTGCTGCGCATACTGTTGCAGCAGGGGGACATTGAGCCACAGCGATTCATTGCGGCCGGACGCGGCGAGTACCATCCTGTCGATCCTGACGACAGTCCCGAAAAAAAAAAAAAAAACCGTCGCACCGAGATCATCCTCACACCGCAGCTGGATGAACTGTTTCAGATCCTGGAACAGCACTGAGGTCCTTTACAGAAAACACGCCCCGGGGCAATACCGGGATCACCTGCCGAAAACAGGTCCTGGGGCAATACCGGGATCACCTGCCGAAAACAGGTCCTGGAGCAGCGCTGAAATCGCCTGCAATAACCGCGCACGGATTTTTCTTTGTGACCGGGTTCAAAAGTGGTCCGTGTGTCATTTCGCCCGAAAAAAATTCATGTATATTTGTTAGATCAAAACCGTCAGGACAATCTCCATTTATTGATACACTAAACCTTATTTACCAAACCAAAACCACATCATCATGAAAGACTTAAACATCACCCTAGACAACCTGGAAGAGCTGATTCCGGAATCATTCACCCAGGAGCAGAAAGCCAAGACCAAGACATTGTTTTACAAAGAGCTGGCGCTGAGGGCGCACCGTTTTTACAACGGGAAGATGCAGACCCTGCCCAAGGCACCGGTGGTTGGATTCAACTGGTTCAACGCCTGGTACACCCCCGGGGTATCGAAAATCTCCACCACCATCCGGGAGGATAACGACACATCCTACGAGCTGAGCAACCGGGGCAACCTGGTGGCAGTGGTGAGCGACTCCACACGTGTCCTGGGCGATGGCGACTGCACGCCCCCCGGGGGGATGGGTGTGATGGAAGGCAAGGCCTTTCTGATGAAATACCTGGGCGGCGTGGATGGCATCGCCATTTGTGTCGACAGCAAGGGTCCTGACGGCAAAAACGACCCGGAAAAGATCATTGACTTTGTGAAGATGTCGCAACACAGCTTCGGCGCCATCAACCTGGAGGATATTTCCCAGCCCAACTGCTACCGTGTGCTGGACGTGCTGCGTGAAGAGTGCGACATCCCGGTCTGGCATGATGATGCCCAGGGGACTGCCTGTGTCACACTGGCCGGACTGATCAACGCCCTGAAGCTGGTGGACAAGAAGATTGAAGACGTGAAGATCGTCTACAACGGAGCAGGAGCTTCCAATGCCACCATCGCACGAATCGTCAATGCGGCCGGGGCCGATCCGGCAAAAGCCATCATGTTCGACTCAAAGGGTGCGCTGCACAGCGGACGCAAGGACATCGAGGAGGACAAGCGGTTCTACCGGAAGTGGGAGCTCTGCCAGATCACCAATCCCGAAAAAATTGAACACATCCAGGAGGCCATGAAGGGCGCCGATGTGCTGATCTCCATGTCCAAGCCCGGACCCGATGTGGTGAAAAAAGAGTGGATTGAGGTGATGGCGGACAAGTCCATCGTCTTCGTCTGTGCCAACCCGGTACCCGAAATTTATCCTTACGCAGCCAAGGAAGCCGGGGCACACATCGTAGCCACCGGCAGGGGTGACTTCCCCAACCAGGTGAACAACTCCATCGGCTTCCCGGGCATTCTCAAGGGCGCGCTCCTGGTGAGGGCACGCAAGATCACTGACAATATGGCCATTGCCGCAGCGGAAGCCATCGCACGCTTCTCCGAAAAACGGGGCATCAACAGTGAAGACATCATCGCAAAGATGGATGAGCCCGAGGTGTTCCCCTACGAGGCGGCCGACGTGGCCATGCAGGCCATTAAGGATGGGGTGGCCCGCAAAGAGATGACATGGCAGGAAGCCTACGACAAAGCCAAGGAAGATATCGAACACGCCAGGGCCATCACCAAGTCGCTTACTGACAATGGCTTCATCGAGCAACCACCGCAGGACATGCTGAAAGATGCCCTGCAGGCAGCCATCGACGCCGTTAAGTAAGCAATGAATCCCTCAAAAAACCCATTTGACTGACTATGATCGCATTCCTTGAGGGCAGCATGGAAGAGAAAAACCCGGCCTACCTGGTCATCAACTGCCAGGGGGTCGGGTACCTTCTTCATATCAGCCTGAACACCTATAATGCCCTCCCCCCGGAGGGAAGGGTTCGCATACAAACCTTACAGGTGATACGCGAAGATGCCCACATCCTGTATGGTTTCGCCGGCCAGGAGGAAAAAGACCTGTTCCGGCACCTGATCTCTGTCAGCGGGGTTGGGCCAAACACCGCCCGTATGATCCTCTCGGCCATGACACCGGGAGAGGTGAAGGCAGCCATCGTCGCCAGCAACAGCAGTGCCCTGGAAGCCGTCAAGGGGATCGGGGCGAAATCTGCCAAACGCATCGTTGTGGACCTGAAAGACCGATTGGAAAAGGAAGGCGTTTTGCAGGCCGAAAATTTAACTTTTACAGACAATACAATACGAGAAGAAGCGTTATCTGCTTTAGTGATGTTGGGCTTCACCAAAGCCACGGCCCACAAAGCCATTGCCGCCATCCTGAAAAAAAACCAGGGCAACATACAAAATGCCGAGCATCTTGTGAAGGAGGCTTTGAAAAGTTTTTGAATCCAATTCGGTCCATTAAAGATTATTTTGGTGCTTTTGAGGCGATTTTTCCTATACTTCTCTATATACCTTCTTTTCGTCCTGCTGTCTGATGTGGTATCTGCCGGTGTGTTGCCGGTATATGATGCCCTTTGGGTGGCAGATACGATCCCTGGATCGGATCCCGCAGAAGACGATGTTCCCGGGGAGGAGGAGACACCCCCTGGCCTGCCCCTGGAACCGATGGAGAGCGTCGTCATTTACGACTTTGACCGTTTCCCCATCAGCGGACTGATGCTCACCAACCCCAGCGTGATCACCACGCATTATGAGTATGACCCCGATACCGGCGGTTACATCAAAACCCAGCGCATAGGCGATATGGTGATCGGCACCCCGGTGCACCTGTCATTCGACGACTTTTTGCAGTACGACATGGACAGGCGCCTGCAGCAATACTGGCGGGAGAAGTCTACGCCGCAGGACTTTCAGCGGCGTGACGGCCTGATCCCTGAAATCCATATCGGCGGGGAATTCTTCGACCGCATCTTCGGAGGGAGCACCATCGACATCAGGCCCAGCGGATCGGCCGAGCTAATCTTCGGGGTGATGTCCAATTACCGTGAAGACCCGGCACTGGATGAACAAAGGCGGCGCACCACCAACTTCGACTTCCAGCAAAAGATTCAATTGTCGGTGGAGGCCGACATCGGCACAAAGGTGAACCTTGGCGCCAATTACAATACCGAATCGGCCTTTGATTTTGAAAACAGGATGAAGCTGGAGTACAGGGGCACGGAAGATGAGATCGTGCAGCTGATCGAAGCGGGTGACGTGACGCTGCCCCTGGCGGGGAGCCTGATCAGGGGCACGCAGGGACTCTTTGGGTTCAAGACCCAGCTTCGCTTTGGCAACACCCTGGTAACAAGTGTTTTCTCCCAACAAAAGACCCAGTCTTCATCCATCGAGGTGGCGGGTGGCGCCACGATGACAGAGTTCGAGATACGTGCCGACGCCTATGAGGAGAACAGGCACTTCTTCCTGGCCCAGTATTTCCGCGACAGGTACGATGATGCCCTCTCCACACTGCCCACCGTTTCATCCAACATCAACATTACCCGCATCGAGGTATGGGTCACCAACGTGGGGGCAGCCACGGAGGATAACCGCAACATAGTAGCTTTCAGCGACCTGGGAGAGTACGCCCCCCATAGGCCGCAGTGGGGCGTCGGCCAGATGCAGCCACCCAACAACATCACCAACCAGTTGTACTCCGAAATGGTCAACTCACCCATCCGCAACATCAGCCAGGTGAACAGCCACTTGTCGGGACTGGGACTGGATTCCGGCACCGACTATGAGAACGTGGAGAACGCACGCAGGCTGAGAAGCAATGAATACACCTTCAATCCCAAGCTGGGGTTCATCTCCCTGAACCGTACGATCAACCCCGACCAGGTGCTGGCGGTGGCCTTCCAGTACACCCTGATCGGTGACACCACCACCTACCAGGTGGGTGAATTTTCCAACGACATTGCCGCTCCCGACGGACTGATTGTTAAGCTGCTGAAAAG
>SKNE01000159.1 GCA_007120675.1 Bacteroidales bacterium | reverse complement strand
TAAGTTTTTAATAAATAAATCTTGTTGATTTATATTAATTTTTTGTCATATTAATTTTGTTTTTAATAAACATTTTTTTATTTTTGCCTTCCAATAGGCAATGTTTGATCATGAAGTGTGGAGGATAGTCATCAGGACGGAGGGTTGGCGGGTGGGCAAAAACTTTCAACCTGGCATAAGCATGGCTGTGTCATGCGATGGCTTGGTTTGCGATGCGTTGCACATTACCTTTTCTTTCCTTGAACCATATCGGCGGCACTGATCCCGGTGCCTTTCCGGGTTAAAAAATTTCGTGTAAATTTCTCCTGTAAAACCCCACCATCATTTTGTGTGAAAAAATACAAAATGCTGGTGTACAGGAGGAACCGCTGCGCTTTCCCATGATTTTTTTTTCATGCGTCTGTGTGTAATTTCGCCTGAAAAAAAATTCATGTACATTTGTACTTTCTTTCAACATCTTCCAGGCTTCAGCTGGTGGGTTCATATGAGCTGGATCTGCCCTACCTGTTAAAACCTGCTACACATTATAACCCATTATTACAAACCTCCTACAAATGAAGAAAAAACATTACCGAGCATTTTTCATCTTTCCGGTCATCATGTGCCTGATGCTTACAGGGTTGCAAGCGCAGATGTTCGACGTGGATGTGGCAGATCTGCAATCTGCCGAAATGAAGCAGCAAAAGCAACTTCCTGAAGACCCATTCAACGACCCGGAGAACGTACAGCGTTTTCTGGAGCAGTTTTACCGCTCCCATGACCGTATCGTGGGTGGTGAGGACGTGGACATCAAGGATTACCCCTGGCAGGTCTCCATGCAACTGCAACCCCAGTTCGGAGGCGCCCATTTTTGTGGCGGCACCATCGTGGACGAAGAGTGGGTGATCACTGCCAGCCACTGCCTTGTTTTTGAGCAGAATGGGGACGATTTTTACCTGCAGCCCATGCACGTAAGGGTCAGGGCCGGATTTACCTCCATGAGCTCCAATGAGGGGGCTTACTATAATGCCGCCGAAATCATCATGCACCCCGACTACGACCCCGATGCACATCAGTTTGACATCGCACTGGTCAGGATCAGCGAACCCTTCGACCTGGAGGATGAAAACAAGGCCATGGTCGGACGAGTCACACAGGCCGACGCTGACATGGGCCTCACAGAGCCGGGCGAAATGGTCAAAATTTCGGGATGGGGCGCCCTGTCATTCGGGGGTCCCTCGCCGGACATACTGCAGGCCATCGAAGTGCCCATCGTGCACGTCTCCAACACCAACTACCCGCCTTCCTGGATCACCTCTGACATGATCATTGCCGGGGCCCCGGGGATGGACTCCTGCCAGGGCGACAGCGGTGGCCCCATGGTGGTGCCCGACGGCAACGGTTGGTATAAGCTGGCGGGCGTAACCAGCTTCGGTGTGGGCTGCGGCCAGGCCGGCTACCCGGGTGTATATGCCCGGGTGAGCTTCTTTGAGCAATGGCTCGATGAGCACCTGATGATGCCTGACCCCAACCAGTATTCGGTCATGCACCACGAAACATTCGGCGATGGAGACATCCCCCAGGGCTGGGACAACGTGGTCATAGAGGGGCCCACCGGGTTCCCCGGCTGGGAATGGACCACCACCGGCGGCGCCTATGGCGGACAACTTAACTCCACCACGGCCGACGACGGCTACCTGATCCTGAACTCCGACGCCCACGGCAGCTCCGGCAACTCCGAAGAGGTGGACCTTATCTCAGAGGCCTTTGACTTCACCGGCATCGAAAACGACATCGTCTTCTCCGTAGAGCACTGGGCCAGGACCTACGGGAATGCCGACATTCGCATCTACATCAGCAACGACGACTTCAATACCCAAACCGAGCTGTATCGCTGGTACGATGCCCCGCAAAACGATTTCAACGGATCCAACCCCGTGCTCTCCCAGTTCAATATCACCGACATCGCCCATGGGCAAGGCAATGTGAAGATCAAATTCAAATGGATCGGTGAGTGGGACTACTGGTGGCTGGTGGATGACTTCATGTTCCTCATTGAGAACGATCCGCTCCAGGTAGAGTTCCAGGTAACGGACGGCCAAAACCCGCTGGCCGGCGTGCATATCGCCACTCCCTACACCGACCAGGAAACCACCACGGATGGCAGTGGCGTCGCACACCTGACCCTTTACGAAGGGAGCTACGACATCAGTGCCACCCTGGCCGGCTACTTCCCTTACGCTGCCACCGTTGATGTGACCCATGACGGACAGGTGGTGAGCATTGAGATGGACAAGATCCCCGCTCCGGAGATCGTCATCGACACCGATGAGATCAACCTGACCATTCCCCAGGGCACAACGCAAAACGTCACGGTGAACATCGCCAACCCGGGTGACGCGGAGCTGGAATACGCCCTGTTCGCTTACCCTGCCACCGGCAAGGGATCCGCCGTAGAAAATCAGGGCGAAACCGCCCTTTACCCGGGCCATGAAATAGCCGAACCCCGGCTTCTGGGCGCGGAAAGGGCCGCAGGACCTGCTCCCGCCGGGATGGAGACAATGTCTGTCCCAAGGTACGACGAGACCGTTGAGATCCACCACGACAATGGCTATGGCAACAACGGCATTGGCACAGGAGGAGCAGCCTCCTTCATCACCGCGGCCCGCTTCACGCCGGAAGACCTGGCACCCTATTACGGGCTCTACAACCTGGGTGAGGTGAAATACCACATCCGTTCGGCACAATTCAGTGAAGTGCACATCAAGATCTGGGAAGGGGGCTCCCTGGATGGTCCCGGAACAGAGATCTACTCGGCCGAAGTCACCGATGATGTGCTCATCGACCAGTGGAGCCTGCACATCCTTCCCGAGACCATACAACTCAACCCCGGACAGGAATACTGGATGGGTTATGCCATTGAAGCCACCGCTGGACACCCGGCCTCGGTGGACTTCGGTCCCATGGTGGAGGATAAAGGGGGGTGGATGTTCTTTAACAACAGCTGGTCCCAGCTGACGGAAATCAACCCCGTTCTCGACTACAACTGGAACATCAGGGGGGTGCTCTACATGTCAGAGACCATAGACTGGCTCAGCTTTAGCCCCCAGAGCGGCACAGTGGCCCCTGAAGGCAACGTGGATGTACAGTTCCAGTTCGATGCAACCGACCTGGACCTGGGTGATTTCCAGGCACAGGTGATGGTGCAGAACAACGCCGGTGAAAGCATCAGCATCCCCGTTCATCTTACGGTGGACCCGGCAGAATATGACATCACCTTTCATGTCATTGATGAAAACGGTGACGCCATTACCGATGCCGTCGTCACCCTGGGCGAGCAGACCAATGCGGCCGGTGACTACACCTTCATTGACGTCCCGGTGGGAACGTACGAATACCAGGTAAGCAAGACAGGATACCACACCGCAGAAGGACATATCATGGTCGTCGACCAGGATATGGTGGTGGAAGTGATGCTGGTGGATGAAGACACTGACCTGGTTAGCCTTGAGGTCAACATCCAGGATGAGTTCTCCGGGGCCGTTGAAGGCGCTGTACTGATCATCGAAGGGTTTGGCTCGCAAGTGTCAGATGGCGGCGGACAGATCACAATGCAGATCATACCGGGAACATACGACTACCTGGTGACCAAAACAGGTTTTGAGCCCGTTGCAGACCAGGTGACAATCAGCACCGATCCAAACCAGGTGCTCAACATCACCCTGACGTACCTGCGCTTCGATATCGTGGTGGAGATCAACCTGGAGGAAGCGGGATCAGTGGACGGCGGCGGAGAGTACCACTGGGGACAGGAGGCCACCGTGACTGCCCAGGCCAATACGGGCTATCACTTCCTGGGCTGGATGGAAGGAGGCATGGAAGTTAGTTCCGACGAAGAGTACAGCTTTATCGTTACCTCCGACAGGGAGTTGACCGGAATGTTCCAGATCAACACCTACATCATCACCGCCACCTCCGACGGAAACGGAAGCATCGATCCGGAAGGTGAACTGGAGGTG
>SKNE01000024.1 GCA_007120675.1 Bacteroidales bacterium | reverse complement strand
TTCTGAATAGATATGTACAGGCATTTTCGACTCCATGCGCAGACCTCCTTAATCTTCTGTTTCGTTTTTCAGCAAAATTAGCAAATAATTGTTCCCAACCCTTTCTCATTTTGCTTTTGTAAATTTGCATGATGAGAAAGTGCAGGATAGTCCGCTGGGCTTTCCCGCGAAAGTTGTTCACCCCCCCTTTGTGCAATCCTGGTGGCAACGTTTCGTGACCATTTGAATCTAAAAAGAAACAAAACAGGGAGGCAGCAAATAATGAACGTTTTGATACTGGGCAGTGGCGGCCGGGAGCATGCCCTGGCATGGAAGCTATCCCAAAGTAGCCTATGCAACAGGCTCTATATTGCGCCGGGTAATGCCGGTACGGCCATGTGCGGAGATAATGTGGCGATCTTGCCGGGCGATCACGAAGCCATCGGCCGTTTCGTTCTTTCCCACGATGTGGATATGGTGGTTGTGGGACCGGAGGAGCCGCTGGTGAAAGGGTTGGGCGATCACTTCCGCTCCGATGAGGCGCTCAGCCGGGTCTTGTTTTTTGGTCCGGGTGCTTCCGGGGCCAGGCTGGAAGGAAGCAAAGCCTTTGCAAAAGCCTTCATGGAAGCCTATGGCATTCCCACCCCCGCCTACAGGTCCTTTTCGTGCGAGCAGCTGGAGGATGGACTGGCGCACATCGACAGCCTGGGACCTCCCTATGTGCTGAAGGCCGACGGACTGGCGGCAGGAAAGGGGGTGGTGATCTGTGATGACCGCCAGGAGGCCCGGGACACCCTGAAGGAGATGCTTTGTGAAGGCCTGTTTGGACAAGCCTCCAAGACGGTGGTCATCGAGGAGTTCCTCCGTGGACGGGAATTGTCCGCCTTCGTGATCACCGACGGCAAGCATTACGTGACACTCCCCCAGGCCAAGGATTACAAGCGGATAGGTGAAAAAGATACCGGTGCCAATACCGGCGGGATGGGTACGGTGAGTCCGGTGCCCTTCGCCAGCAAGGGGCTGCTGGAAAAAATTGAAAGGCGGATCATTCAACCCACCATCAGCGGACTGCAGGCGGAGGGGATCCCCTATTGCGGTTTCATTTTCTTTGGATTGATGGTCAAGGATAATGATCCTTATGTGATAGAATACAATGTGCGGATGGGGGATCCTGAAGCAGAAGTGATCCTGCCAAGGATATCCAGCGACCTGCTGACGTTGATGGAGGCCGCCTGCAAGGGAGATCTGGAGGGTTACCACCTGGATATCAGCAGGCAATATGCGCTCTGTGTGATGCTGGCCAGCGGGGGCTACCCCGGCGAATACGATAAGGGGTTTGAGATATCGACGGTGGATGAGTCGCCCGGGCGAAAGCTTTTCTATGCCGGCGTGAAACGTACGGACAATAAGCTGGTCACCGACGGGGGCAGGGTCATGGCCGTCACGGCCATGGACAAGGACCTGGAAAAGGCCCGTGTGATCGCCTATGACATGGCAAGGCAGATCGATTTTAAAGGGAAATATTATCGCAGGGATATCGGGAAGGACCTGCTGACATACATTTGAATCAACCCCTCCTATGCTGGTCCGTCTTTTCAGGAAGTCTCACTGGTACACCCCCTTCGCGCTTCTGCTCCTGGGTGTGCTGCTGTGGCTTGGGGCCTTCCTGGATCCCGGCCGCCACCTCTCGCTTCTGAGCGACCACCCGGCGCCGCTCTACCAAGTGCTTCGTCCGGTGCTCGTGGCCAGCCCCCTGGCATCGGTGTTGGGCGCTTTTCTCCTGCTCATGCTGCAGGCCGTGCTGGTCAATTACATTGCCTCGGCGGGTCAGCTGACCGACAGGTTCTCAGGTCTCACCGGACTGATCTACCTGCTGCTCATGAGCATGAGTCCGGCCCTGTGCGCGCCGCATCCTGTTTTGTTTGCCAACCTTTTCGTCCTGCTGGCCTTTTCCAGGGCACTGCAGTTACACGAAAAAGAGCAGGGGGCCAAAGAGACCTTTAACGCGGGACTCTTTATTGGATTGGCCAGCCTGTTCTATCTGCCGGCGATGGTCCTCCTGCTGTTTTTGCTTGTTACTTCAATGATCCTGTATGTGATCAGCCTGCGAACGCTTGCTGCCATGCTGCTCGGTTTTTTGCTGCCCTACTTTGTGCTGTTCATATGGTTTTTCATGGGAAATGCCCTGCACGATTTCCCGGCCCTCTTTGGTGCCTTTCCCGCCTTGTGGCGGCTGGGCTTTGGCTATTCGCACGTTGCGGAGCTGGTCTTTTTCCTCCTCTTAGCCTTATACGCACTGGCATCCATCTCCAGGCTTGCCGGCCGGTTTATGCCGGACAAACCCATCCGCATCAGGAAAAAGTTCCAGGTGCTGCTGACGCTGTTTTTTGTTGTGCTGGCTTCGTATCTTTTGGCAGGGGAGGATCTGCCCGTGCATCACGCCATGATGGCTGTTCCCCTTTCCGTGTCCATCGCCCTGCTGTTTTATGACCTGGGCAGGGATAGCCGGTGGGCGGAGTTTTTGTTTGGTTTGCTGCTGGTGGGGGTCATTGTGATGAGGATCGTTTAGGGGCAAAGGACGGATGCGCCCCCAACGGGGATTATGTTAACTTTGCGTGGTTGGTTTGATGCAGGTGATTTTTTTTATTCAGAGGATGCTATGAAATTCGGTGTAGTGGTTTTTCCGGGGTCGAATTGCGACCATGACATGATCTACGTGCTGAAAAAGAAGCTGGGGCAGGAAGTGGTCACCCTGTGGCATAAGGAGCGGGATTTGCAGGGGGTGGATATTGTGATGCTGCCCGGAGGCTTTTCCTATGGCGATTACCTGAGGTCGGGGGCCATTGCCCGCTTTTCGCCCATCATGGATGAGGTGATCCGCTTTGCTTCCGGGGGTGGATATGTTTTCGGCATATGCAATGGCTTCCAGATCCTTTGCGAAGCCCACCTGCTTCCGGGTGCCCTTTTGCATAACCCCAGCCACCGGTTTATCTGCCGGAATGCCTACATCACCAGCGCAACGGCCAACAGCCTGGTCACAGCCGCCACCCGGCCGGGGGAAGCCCTGAAAATTCCCGTTGCACACGGGGAGGGTCGGTTCTTTGCCAGCGATGATTCGCTGCAAAAACTCCGTGACAACGACCAGGTGCTGTTTCGCTATTGCGACGAGGGGGGCAGGGTGACCCCGCAGTCCAACCCCAACGACTCAGTGGAGAATATCGCGGGGATCTGCAACAAGGGAAGGAATGTGTTTGGCATGATGCCCCACCCGGAAAGGGCCGCCGATGATGAGCTGGGGAATGAGGATGGGAAGGTGATCTTTGATGGGATCCTGCAGATGACCGGATAAGTCACTGGCTGCTTTGGTGCCGCCATGTTACGACCATCCATTATCCATGGCTTCCCCTGCTTAACCTTTTAGCCAGGGACCAAACCGGGTGCCTGGTGTGATTTGTGATGAGTGGATTGAAACAGTTTTACGGGGACAAGCGTCCGGAGGCGGGCTGCGACGAGGCGGGCCGCGGTTGCCTGGCGGGACCCGTTTACGCTGCTGCGGTGATCCTGCCGGATGTCGTGCACCCTATGCTGACAAAAGGACTGCGCGATTCCAAGCGCCTTTCAGCCACGAAGCGAAAGGAGCTGCGAGAGATCATCCTGGAGAATGTGGTTTCTTACGGCATCGCCAGCATCGACCATCACACCATCGACAAATATAACATCCTTCAGGCCAGTATGATGGCCATGCATGGGGCCATTCAGCAGCTTGTGCCGGAGCCGGCTTCGATCCTGGTGGATGGCAAGCACTTCATCCCTTTTGCCTCCATCCCCCATCACTGCCTGATCAAAGGGGATGCCCACTATCTGGGCATTGCCGCCGCCTCCATACTGGCCAAGACAGAGCGGGATGCCTACATGGAGCGGCTGCACGAAGAATACCCACACTACGGATGGAAGAGCAACAAGGGCTATCCCACTCCCCGGCACAAGGAGGCCATAGCACGCTGGGGGTTAAGCCCATTCCACC
>SKNE01000026.1 GCA_007120675.1 Bacteroidales bacterium | reverse complement strand
TCACGCCCCTGATGGTGGCCCCTGAAGAAGAGGTTACTTGTGCCGATGCCGGGTTGCCCCGCACGGTGATGCCCGATGCCCCGCTGGCCGTGGCCGTGATGGCATCAAGCACGGTAACGCGCACGCTGGCTGTCCCCGAGCTGTTGACCGTGGCCACCTGGCTTTCCAGGTCGTAGGCACGCACGTTGGTCACCCCGCTGGCATTGAGTTCGTGAAATCCCGCACTGCCCGCCAGCCTCATGCTGCTGGCGCCGCTGATGTCGGTGAACACCTCGTCGGACTGGATGGCCAGGTCCATGCTGGAAGCACCGGACACCTCCAGCCTGAGCGTTGAAGCCTCCAGGACGCCCTCACCCTGAATGCTGGAGGCGCCGCTGGCTTTCAGCGAGCTGTAGGCAGGAGCAGTGATGCGCACCTCCAGTCCGCGCAGGTTGCGAACGCGACGGGTGTATTCAATGCGCAGGACATCCCTCCTTACGCTGGTGGAAATGTACTCCATGTGCTCCTGCTCCGCTTCCACCTCCACCAGGAATCCTTCACCCTGGGTGATGGTGACATTGAACACGCTGCCAACCTCCACACCGGTAAAAGAAGGGGTGTCGCGTGTTTCAACCACCACCTGGGCGGTGGAGAGCAGCGGGAAGAGAAGAAATGCGATGAATAATGCGGTGAGTCTTGTTTTCTGTGTTTTCATGGTTCACTGGTTTAACTGGTTAGTATAGAGGTATTCGTGATCTGTCTTACTGCTTTTGCGCACCTTTTGCCGGGGCTCATTGCTTCCGGCCCCGATCCCCGCCGGTCCTAATTGGCCGGGCGAATCCGTCCCAGTCCGCTACGATCGGCAATCACCTGGCTGGGTTCACCGTGGTAGCGGATCGATCCGGCCCCGCTGAGGCTGGCCTTCAGAAGCTCCGTGGCATGCACGTGGGCTGAACCGGCCCCGCTGAGGCGGATGTCTGTCTCACGGGTGTGCAGCTTTTCTGCCCGCACATTGCTTGCACCCGACAGATTGGCCTGGTGCCTTTGGGCATCGCCGCTGAAATTCAGGTTGGCCGCCCCCGATATTTTGGTGACGAGCTCCTTCACATCCAGCTCAAACTGCAGGTCTGCCGCCCCGCTTACATCGATATGCAGCCTGTCGCCACTCAGCACCCCTTTCGAAAGGAGCCTGCAGGCGCCCCCCACCTCGAGCTTTTCCAGGACCGGGAAATAGATCCGCATGTCCATTTTGCTGGGACGGATGGCACCATCCTCCAAAGTGCGGATATACAATACATTGTTTTCCACACGGATCTCCGTGATGTCCACAATGTTCTCATCGGTTTCAAGACTGATCCTGAATTGTTCAGAGGGTATCAGCAGCGCTTCATAGGTCCCCCCCATGTGGATGCCGGTGAATGCCTCCAGCTCCTGTTCGAGGGCCACGATGTTTCCGTCGCCCCTGATCACGTGGCCGCCTTCCATCACGCAGCCGCCAGCAAGCAGGGAGAAGAGAAGCAGCATAAATAATGCTGTCCGGGTGTTGGTGTTTCTTTTCATGGTGCCGTTGTTTTTTGGTGTCGTTGTTTTTTTGCCCCTTTCCTGGGAGCGTTTCGATGGTAAGACGGAGGCGCAGCCACAATAGTTACAGGCAGGAGATTTTTTTTTGATATTGGGCGGACAATGGCAAAAATTTGCTATGTTCGCAGGGTAAAATCATGGTCAAACCAAAACAACAAAAGGATGTACAGGCACTTTTTTATTCTGCTTACAGCCGCCTGGCTGCTTGCCTCATGCGGTGGCGCACCCCGTGAAACCGGGGAAGAGGTGAAGGAGTTATCACCGGCCGAAAGGGCTTTCCTGGATAACCTGGCCAGTTTATGCGGACAGTCATTCAGGGGGGAGCAAACCTATATGCAGGAGGGACGTGAAAGCTGGGATCACCTGGATTTTGTGATGCATGTCACACTCTGCGAAGAGGACAGGGTGCATATTCCCTTTCATTTGTCGGACGACACCTCACGCACCTGGATGTTCCTGGTGGAGGATGGCAGGCTCCGCTTCCGCCATGACCACCGATACCCTGATGGAACACCGGAGGCCCAGACCCTTTATGGTGGCTATTCTGACGGCCAGGGGAACGACTTCGAGCAATATTTTCCCAAGGATGAGTATTCCCGGCAATTGCTGGACGGACACTTCGGGCGTGAGTGGCACGTGGTGATGGATGAGGAGATGACCACCTTCTCCTACCGGCTGTTGTATGACGGGGTGATTGTATTCCAGGCCGACTTTGATTTAACCGAGCCTGTTTAGCCAAAGCAGGTTTTTACGGCTGGCCGGCGGCAGGCGTCCTTCTCAAAGGGACTCCCTCAGCTTATGCAAACGGTACCCGGCCTTCCCGGATAATTCCTCCATATCAAGGAGCAGTCCGATGGAACGGCGGATGGCATTGGTTAGCTGACTGATGTTGCCTGCCATGGCGGAGCGGAAATAGGCGAAGCAGGAGGCAGAGAAGAGCCAGCGGTTCAGCTCTTCAAAGCGCTCTTTGCTGTAGTACCAGGTCTCCTGGTACTCGTTTGCGCCTATGTAGTCCAGCACCAGGCTGTCGTCAAGCAATGAAAGGATGGCTTTTCTCTGCCTGACAACCAGTGGATCGGGCTTTCCCGGCCTCCGTGGCCTTCCCGGGGCTTTCCCGGTGAAGCTATAGGCGTCCCCCCCGTAACGGAGCAGAATCCTCAGCAGCTGCTTATCCCCTTGCGTGTCGCTGCTGCTGCGGCCCGTGTGCTTTAAGATGCGGTCAAGGGCCTTGTCAAGCAGCAAGCGCTCATACCAGGCGGACTCATCCTGATTCCCGGCGCTTAGCCAATGAAGCACCTCCAAAACAAAACTGCTGATGGCCAGGATGGTATTTTCGCGGTAAGGGCTGAGGGGGCCGATCACCAGCAGGTCTTCGGCATCCTGGTATTGGCTGCCCTTGAGCATGGGCCGGACCCACTCACCGGCCGAAGCGAAGAAGCGGACTGCCTGGTTGATGCTGTTCAGCTGTGCCGAGAAGGTCATGCAGGGATCGTCCCCGGTCTCTTTGACAGCCAGTTGTTCGCAGGCCAGGCGGACAAAGTCGCGGAAATGCTCACACAATATGTCCTGGCTGCCAGGCTGCAGCGGCGTGCTGCGGATACTGTGTTCGGTGAAGTGGTGGATGCCTTCGTGCTCAAAGATGGTTTCCATGGCGTGGTGAAGGGGCTCCAGCTTCAATGTCTCAAGGGCGTTCTTCACGTTTTCCGTCCCCGCACCCTGCAGGCGCCGGTACAGATCAGCCAGCCTTCCGTCGTGGTCTTCCTGCTCCTCAAAGGAAAGGAAAACCCGGTACTCAAACCTCTGCAGGCTCCGGTGCAGGCCGTGCTCATGGATATCCCCGCCGCATAAAAGGTATTGTAGTCCGGATACGTGCTCGCGCACCACGTAATAGTGCCGGTGGGAGTCCCGCATATCCAGGGCTGCCGGCAGGCTGGTGTTTTGCGTCTGCCGTTTGTCTTGTCCCCCGCCGAGCCTTGGCACCGAAATGTGGATATGGCCCGTGGCACGGTCATACTTGTTGTTGTAGAGTACCAGTGCCTTATCATCTCCGTGCCTGTTGGTGAAGGCGAACACGTTCTCGTTAACGAAACCCCTGTCATCCAAAAAGTCATAGAACTGAAAGTGATCCACCTCGCTGAACAGGTGGCGCATGCCGGCCAGGGGAAAGATTTCCCGGGCATGCTTTTCCATGAGCCACTGCTGCGGCTCCTCGTGATAGTAGGCCCGCTGGTATTCCATCCCGTACTTTTCGGTATATCCCTCGATCTGTCCGTGGGCAAACATGGGCAGTCCGGGAAGGGTGTTCATCAGCACACAGATGCCGAAATACTTGTCGCCCGTGCCAAACTGCTGAATGGCGGTCTCTTCGTCGGGGTTGCTCATGAAATTCACATACCGCTTCAATATCCCCGGTTCAAACTCCAGGGTGTTGGTGATCAGGTCGCGGTATTTTTCGTTCTCCTCGTTTTTGAGCATATGCATGAAGGCCGAATTATACACACGGTGCATGCCCAGGCTGCGCACAAAATAGCCTTCCATGAACCAGAATGCCTCGGCCAGCAGGAGGGTCTCAGGCATTTCGCTGTTGATACGGTCCACCACCTCCCGCCAGAATTCAACCGGGAACAGGGCATCGAAAGCCTTTTTGGTCATGGCATGCGAAGCCCTGGAGGGGATGTCCCCACCAGTGCCTGGCTGCGGATACCAGAGCCTGGCGAAATGTTTCTTTGCCAGTGTCATGGCTGCATCGAACCGGATGATGGAGAATTTCCTGGCTACGTCAAAGATCTTTTGCATGACCGCTTCCCTGACCTCCGCCTTGATCATATCCAGCTGGGCCGTATCGTTCCATGGCATCATGGTGCCGTCGTTTCCATGGTAGATGTAGCGCACTGTATTGTTTCGCTTGTCCACCCGCTGAAAGACCACCGCAGCGTCAGTGCGGCTGTAGTAGCCATCCTCTATGCGTATGGCCACATCGGGATGGTCTGACAGGTCGGGACCGGTGAAGCGGTAGCCGGGAAAGGGGGGTTCGCTGGTCTGTATAAAATAGTCGGCTTGCTCAATTATCCACCGGGAAAAGATGCCGGTGTGGTTGGGTACCATGTCGGATGCCAGCCGGATGCCTCGCTGCCAGGCCCGCCGGTGAAGATCCTCGTAGGCCTCTTCACCACCCAGGTCTGCGGCGATCTGGTAATCGTAGAGGGCATAGGCAGAGGAGATGGCATCGGCCTTGCCCGCCAGGTGCTTGATCTTTTTGGATGCGGTGCTCCTTTCCCAGAGTCCGATGAGCCACAGGCCATTAAAGTGCCACCCGGCCAGCTGATCCAGCTCCTGGTCAGGTACCTGGTCGAGCCGGTGGATGTGGCGCTGGTATTTTTTGGAAAGCTGGTCAAGCCATACGTAGGTGTTTTTGGCCATGAGCACCACGCGTGGCATCCAGTCAGTGTCCGGCGTAAAACGTTCTTCGTCCTGGTAGTCAGCCCCCGGTGATTCCGCCGCATCGAAACCGGAACGCCCCACAGGCATGGATCCTTTGGCGCCCCCTTTTTTGTAGACCGGGACAACGGTGGGGGGCGGGCCTCCGCCATGCCTGGCTGCAGCATACTCTTCCTTCATCAGGTCCTGGCCTTGCAGGAGCTGCAGGACCATCTCTTCCGGCAGCCACTGCTTCCAGTGGCTCAGCACGTAGTCAAGCTGTGTGAAGAGATCGTTGGGATGGGCCCTGGAAGGTGCCCTGAGAAAGGTGTAGATATCCTCTTTTGCCGGGCCGAAGGGGGGGAGCTGCCGGCAGAAACCGGCCAGCTTGCTGGTCAGCTGATGATAGGATGGTTCAGCCGGGAGATGCCCGGTGCTGAACAGGCTGGTTAACTTTTTGTTGGCCGGGTTGTCATTGGCCAGGTCAAGGAGCATGGCATCCTGGATGCCTGAGGCCCTGCGCTTGTGCGGGCGACCTTCGGCCTCCAAATACTGCCCGGGGGTTAAGCTGCCGGAGAATACGGGCTCAGGCGGGAAGCAGTCCACCAGGCTCTCCACGACAGAAAGCACCTCTTCACTGCCCATCTCCTTCTCCAGGTGGATGTAGGAAGCAGAAGCAAGGGGCTGATCGTTGTGTTTTTCGTAGGCGCGCAAGATGTGACGCTGGGCATCTGTGATCAGTGAGGAAGCCCGTATTTCGCCTGCATATACCTGTTCACCCGGCTTCCTGTCTTTGTTGAGACGGTCAAGGAAGCGGCGAATGGCCGGCATGTCATTGAAAAGGAGCCGGCCCCGCTGTGAAAACAAGTTGGGCGCCAGGCGGTATTTTTGGCGAAATCCACGGTAGAGGTACATGCTTATCCCATTAAGAGTTAAAACATCAGCAATATAAGCAGGGCGGTGAGGGGTACGGTGATGTTATCCAGGCCTTTGCTGCTGAAGAGCTCCACCAGGGCAGCCCCGGCGGCAACGCAAAGGGCCGCCGCAATGGTGTAGGTGTTGTAATTGCCCAGGTACCAGTGGAGGCTGCGAATGGTGATGATCAGGGCGGTGAGGAAGAAGATGGTGCTGCCCAGGTAGGTCTTGTTGAGCTGTATGCTGAAAATGCTCACTTTGCGGAGATTCTTGCCAAACACCACCCCCGTGAGCCCTGCCAGGGAGTCGCTGATACCCATGATCAGTACGGGGATGATAAAGAGCTTAACGTCATCAAGCCACACGGATACCATGAAAGCCCCTGTGATGGTCACAGGCAGCAGGATCCCCCCGTAAGTTTTACGTGATACGTCGTTGATGGAGCGGAGCAGGTCGCGATGCTGGGCGATGAGCAGCACAAAGAAGAAGAGGATGCCCATCACCAGCACGTAGCGGTAACCGGTGTATACCAGCGGGAAAGTAAGCGACAGCAGCGAAGCGGTGCTGTGGGCAAATTTCCGCGTAAACTCTGTCTTGACCCGCAGGATGTTGTGAAGAACCTCACCGGCAGCCAGGATGGCTCCGAAAGCCAGGGTGTACAAAATGGCAAATATAAACTCCTGGCTCATGATATTAAACTGTTAATGAGATACATAGCAGCACCCGCAGCGATGAAGGCGTCAAAACGGTCAAGGAAGCCACCATGCCCTGGCAACAAGTTGCCGTAGTCTTTCACCTGGTGCTGTCTCTTGTAAAATGACGCCAGAAGATCCCCTAACAAGGCAAAGATAACGACAATTGCGCTAATAAGCAAGGCCGCCGGCCATGGAGCATCAATGAGTGAGCGGACCATGACAGCCGTTATGATGGCCAGGGTGGCGCCGCCCGCAGATCCTGAAATGGTTTTCCCGGGACTCACCGAGGGGACCAGCTTTCGCCCGCCCATCAGCTGACCGCTGATCTGGCTGAAGGCATCAAATACCATCACCACCACGAAAACAAAGAGCAATGCCCCCTGTTCCATGGCGGAAAACAAGAGGAACGGGATCAGCAAGAGGCTGTAAACAAGGGAGGCGCGGACATAAACGGCCAGGCTGACCCCATGGCCATGTCGCCAGTGCAACCTTGTCAGCTCGTAAAACCCCCTGAGGCCGATCAGCGAGGCCAGGATGATAAAGTAGTCCGGGAAAAAGACCATGCACCCAAAAAGCAGGTGAATCAGCAGGAGGTAGGTGAGGTACTTTGTCCACAATTCACGCTGAACCTGCTTATCCTTATTTCTTCCAATCAGGCCAAAGGCGATTGCCCCGAGAACGAAGTAGGCCAGTATGACATAATAGAGCGTGGTAATCATCGTTTGCTGGCTAATGACTAAGTGGTGTTCAGTGCCTGTTTTTTTCTCGCAGCACCCAGTACAAACCCTTGGCGTTGGAGCGCATCTTCGGGATGATCAGCTGAATGGCAATATGTTCCAGGAAGGCCATGATGCCCCAGGCGACCATGAAATAATAAAAAGCGGTATGAAAACCAAAGGCAAAGAGCACGAAGAAAAAGCTGCCCTGTATGTAGCCGCCGATTTTCCAGGAATAGAGGTGCAGGCTGGGAAAACGCCCAAATTTGATGGCTGAAAGGATTAAGGCGGTAGCCAGCAAGCCGATGAAGACGGAGAAGCTGAGCACATGGGGTGCGAAGTCATCCCGTTTAAACAGCCAGATGCCAAGGAATACCAGGGCATAGGTGCCCATGTCGGCTATGGAATCGATCCGGGCACCGAATTCGGTCTTCTGGTTCAGCAGGCGGGCCAGCATACCGTCCAGCACATCGGTGAGCAGGTTGATGATGATGAGTATGGCGAAGGCCTGCTCCCGGCCTGTGAGCGCCAGGAAAAGGATCACCGGAAAACTAAGCAGACGGTAAAATGACAACAGGTTGGGCAGCGTAAGTTTTTTCTTCATCTTGGATTGTTCTGGCTCTTTGGCCGAAAAACGGTCGGTCTGACTGTTGGGGGCGACTGCAAATAAACGAAATGATGTCTAATTATGCAAATGTGTTTGTGTAAAAGGGGATGAGGCGGGTCCGGTCATTTAAAACAAAACAGAGGGGCGGGTGTTTATTCATTTGGTAACTACTGTTTTTACGGGGACGATTAAACCATTGCCCGTTCGGGCAGTCAAATTTAATCTGCTTTTTATCTTTTTATACATCGTGACCTTATGAACAAGACCGTTCGTTTTCTGGTTAACCTGGCCATATTGACCCTCCTGGTGGGCATCATTGCCTACCCGAAGGTAAGGCCCCTGTTCAGCGGCGGGCCGGGCGGTGAGACCGACTTTCAACCGCGTCAGCGTCCCGCCCTGAGTGTTAGCGGCTATGTTTTACAGCCAATGCCCGTCCGTGACGAGGTGCGTAGCACCGGCACCCTTCTCCCCGATGAGGAGGTGGACCTGGCCTTTGAGACCAGCGGCAAGGTGGTGGGCATCTACTTCCAGGAAGGCACCCACGTGAGGGAGGGCGACCTGCTGGCCAAAATGAATGACAGGCATTTGCAGGCGCAGCTCCAGAAGCTGGAGGCCCAGCGCCGGCTCCTGGTGGAACGTGAATTCAGGCAGCGCAGCTTGCTGGAGCGTGACGCCATCAGCCAGGAAGCCTACGACCAGGCTGTCACCGAGCTGGAAACCCTGGATGCGGACATTGAACTGCTCAGGGCACGCATTGCCGAAACGGAAGTGCGGGCTCCCTTTGAGGGGATCGTGGGACTTCGCTATATCAGCGAGGGGAGCTTCGCTTCGCCCAGTACCCGCATTGCCCGCCTGATCAAGGTGAGTCCCCTGAAGCTGGAGTTCACCGTTCCGGAGCGTTATGCCGGCGACATATCGCCCGGCTTTCCCATATCTTTCAGGGTAGACGGCTTCCTGGATCCATTCCATGCCGAGGTGTATGCCGTGAACCCGGTGGTGGACGACCGGACACGCACCATCCGGGTGCGGGCATTGTACGATAACCCGGATGAAGAGTTGAAGCCCGGCCGTTTCGCATCCATTAACATGCAGCTGGCTGAAACACTGGAGGCCATCGCCATCCCCTCCGAAGCCCTGATTCCCGAGATGGACGGCGACAGGGTGTTTGTCTATCGCGGCGGACAGGCAGAAGCGCGCTACGTCAGAACGGGTATCCGAACGGCCGACAGGGTGCAGATTGTGGAAGGGCTCTCCTTCGGCGACACCCTGCTGGTATCGGGTGTGCTGCAGCTGCGGCACGGATTGCCCGTGGTGCTGGATAACCAGGCAGCATTAGGTGGCTAGCGCATGAAACTGTCTCCCCCTGGTCTGTGCCGGAAGCCATGCCGTCCGGATAAAATGCCCGCTGATTTTCAGCTCGCACCGGGAGACACCAAAGAATGAACAAATGATGGGTTTTACAATTCAGACAATCGTACGATGAGCTTATCATCCTTGAGTATAAAACGGCCGGTGCTGGCCTCTGTATTCACCATCGTCATCCTGCTTTTCGGCTTGATAGGGATGACCTACCTGGGTGTGCGGGAATTTCCCAGTGTGGACCCGCCGGTTATCTCTGTGCGGACATCCTACCCGGGTGCCAACTCAGACGTGATTGAGACACAGATCACAGAACCCCTGGAGCAAGCCATCAATGCCGTGCCCGGCATCAGGACGCTCACCAGTGTGAGCCGGCAGGGAGGCAGCAACATCACCGTGGAGTTTGAGCTGAGTGTGGACATGGAAACGGCTGCCAATGACGTGCGCGACAAAGTGGCGCAGGCCCAGCGGATGCTGCCCCGCGACGTGGATCCCCCCATCGTCTCCAAGGCAGACGCCGATGCCAGTCCCATCATGTTTGTGACGGTGGAAAGTGAGACGCGCAACCTCATGGAGCTCTCTGAAATAGCAGAGCTCACCCTGCGCGAGCAGCTGCAGACCATCGATGGGGTGAGCGGTATTTTGATCTGGGGCCAGAAGCGTTACGCCATGCGTCTGTGGCTGGATCCTGGCAAGATGGCGGGCTACGGACTGACCCCACTGGATGTGCGCAATGCCCTGCAGCGCGAAAACGTGGAGTTTCCCTCCGGGCGGATCGAAGGAAACATGGTGGAGCTGACGATCCGCACCCTGGGACTGATGTCCACACCGGAGGAGTTCAATAACATGATCATCAGTGAGGACAACGGACGGGTGGTCCGTTTCCGTGATATCGGCAGGGCAGAACTGGGTCCGGAAGACCTGCGGGGCATCGTGCGACGGGACGGCGTGCCCCTGACCGGCAACGCCATCATCCCCCAGCCGGGCTCCAACCACATAGAGATAGTGGATGAGGTGTACCGGCGCCTGGCACTCATCGAGCGTGACCTGCCCGATGACGTCACCATCAACATCGGCTTCGACAACACCGAATTTATCCGCTCATCCATCAGGGAGGTGAGGAACACCATATTCATTGCCTTCACCCTGGTGGTGATCATCATCTTTCTCTTTTTGCGCGACTGGCGCACGACCATCATTCCCGTGCTGGTGATCCCGGTATCACTCATCGGGTCTTTCTTCATCATGTACCTTGCCGGCTTCTCCATTAACGTACTCACCCTGCTGGCGGTGGTGCTGGCCATCGGCCTGGTGGTGGATGACGCCATCGTGATGATGGAGAACATCTACGTGAAGATAGAGCAGGGGATGACGCCGGTGCAGGCCGGACTGGCAGGGGCCAGGGAGATCTTCTTTGCCATCATTGCCACCACCATCACCCTGGTGGCCGTATTCTTTCCCATCGTCTTCCTGGAGGGGATGACCGGGAGGCTGTTCCGGGAATTCAGCATCGTGATCGCAGGAGCTGTGCTGATCTCCTCCTTCGTGGCACTGAGCTTTACTCCCATGATCTCCACCAAAATTCTCAAGCAGCGAAAGGTGAAGGGGCGCTTCTACCGAAGCACTGAAGGCTTTTACCAGGGCCTGAATCAACTGTACAGCCGCTCACTGGAACGGTTCATGCAGAGGCGTTGGCTGGCCTTTGTGATCCTGGTTGCTTCCGCCGGACTGGTGGTATTGCTTTACAGCCATATTCCCGGTGAGATGGCGCCGCTGGAAGACCGCTCCATGCTGAATGTCAGCGCCAGGGCACCTGAGGGGACAACCTACGAATTCATCAGGGACTACATGGGCGATATTGCCGAGCTGGCAGAGGACCTCATCCCCGAACGGGAGTCCATCACATCCATCATCTTTACCGGCTGGTCCAATATCCGCATCATGCTCAAAAAGCCCAATGAAAGGGAGGCCAGCCAGCAGGAGATCGCCAACCGCTTGTCGGCGGCCCTTCGTGACCAGACCCGTGCGGTGGCTTTTGTCAACCAGCAGTCCACCTTCGGCGGCAGGCGATCGGGCCGGCCGGTGCAATATGTGCTGCAGGCCCAGAGCATCGACAGGTTGCGGGACGTGCTTCCCGCATTCATGGAGATGGCCAGCGATAGCGAGATACTCGTTCAGCCCGACGTCAACCTCCGTTTCAACCTGCCCGAGATGCAGATTGAGATCGACCGGGACAAGGCCAATGCCATGGGCGTCTCCACCCAGAACATCGGGCAAACGCTGCAGCTGGCCCTCAGCGGCCAGCGCTTTGGCTATTTCTTCATGCACGGCAAACAGTACCAGGTGCTGGGGGAACTGAGTCGCGAAAACAGGAACACCCCATTGGATATCAGGTCATTATACGTAAGAAACAACCATGGCGACATGGTGCAGCTGGATAACCTGGTCACCCTCCGTGAGCGGACCGCTCCGCCGCAGCTGTTTCGCTACAACCGCTTCGTGGCGGCCACCGTCTCAGCCAACCTGGCGCCCGGACGCACCATCAGCGAAGGCATCGCGGAGATGGACCGGATCTCCGGCCAGGTGCTGGACGACACATTCCGTACAGCCCTGGCGGGCGACTCCAAGGATTACCAGGAGAGCTCATCAAGCCTGGTATTCGCTTTTGTCCTGGCCATCGTCCTCATATTCCTGGTGCTTTCAGCCCAGTTCGAGAGCTTCAAGGACCCCCTGATCGTGATGATGACGGTACCCCTGGCCATCACGGGAGCCCTGGTGTTCATGTGGTACTTTGGCATCACCATGAATATTTTCAGCCAGATCGGCATCATCATGCTCATCGGACTGGTGTCGAAAAACGGCATCCTGATGGTGGAGTTCGCCAACCAGCGCAAGCAGGCCGGCCTGAAAAAGATGGATGCGATCAAAGACGCTGCAGCGGCACGTTTTCGTCCCATCCTGATGACCAGTTTGTCCACCATCCTGGGTGTGATGCCGCTGACCCTGGGATTCGGAGAGGGTGCTCAGGGGCGGATGGCCATGGGTGTGGCCGTCATTGGCGGACTGATCCTGTCCACCTTCCTGACGCTCTTCGTCGTGCCAGCCATCTACTCTTATATCTCGTCCGACAAAAAGAACCTGTCGGACGAAGAGGAATAATTCAAGCTTCTCATGAGAAAACAACTCTTTCACAGCCTATTTTTGCTTCTCCTGGCTGGCAGCCTGCCCGCCCAGCCCCAGCAGCTCAGCCTGCAGGATGTGATTTCCATCGGCCTGGAGAACAATTATTCCATCCGGATGGCCCGCAATAACCAGCAGGTGGCCGACAACAACTTCACCCGCGGCCATGCGGGGTTCTTCCCTTCACTGGACCTGCGCACACAGTTCTCGGGCAGCCTGACCGATACTGACCGGACCGACTTTGACGGGAACAAGTCCTCTTTGAACAATATCCACAACACGGTGGCCAACGTAAACCTGGGTCTGGGATGGACCCTCTTTGACGGATTCAGGGTGCAGACCACCTATGATAAGCTTGCTGCCCTGAAGGAAATGGGGGAGCTGAATACGCGCCTGGCCATAGAGAATCTGATAGCCAGCCTTACGGCGGAATATTACAACTTCATTCAGCAGCAGCGACTGTTGGTCAACCTGCGCTTCGCAGTGGAACTGTCAAGGGAACGGATGCGTATCGATGAGGAGCGTTTCCTGCTGGGATCCGGTTCCAAACTTCAGCTCCTGCAGGCCGAAGTCTTCCTCAATGCGGACAGTTCCCGCATGACCAGGCAGGAGGAGGTGGTGCGGGCATCCAGGGTGCGGCTCAATGAGCTCATGGCCGTGGACGATTTGCGCTTTAACCTGCAGACCACCGATACCATCATTCCCCTGAACGACATCCTCATTTACGAGACCCTGGAGCAGTCCTTACGGCACAACAATACGGCCCTGGAGCTGGCCCGGCGCGACAAGCACATATCGGAATATGACCGGCAGATCATTCGTTCACAGTCCTACCCCTACCTGGTGATGAATTCAGCCTACTCGGCCACCCACAGCACATTCCAGGCGGGTGCCTTCAGCGACCAGCAGAGCTTTGGAATGAACTATGGGGTTACGCTGGGCATCAACCTGTTCGATGGATTGAACCAGCGCCGCAGGATGGACAATGCCACCATTGCGCTGGACAACAGCCGGCTTCGCCTGGAGGATACACAGAACAGCCTGATGGCCGACCTGATCACCACCTACAATGTGTACCTGAATAATTTACGGTTGGTGGAGATGGAAAGCCAGAACCTGTCGGTTGCCTACGAAACACTGGACATTGCCCTGGAGCGTTACCGGCTGGGCGACCTCTCGGGCATAGAGCTGCGCGAAGTGCAAAAGAACTTGCTGGAAGCGGAAGAGCGCCTTGTGTCCATACAATACCAGGCCAAACTGGCCGAAATATCCCTGCTCTACCTCAGCGGCAGGATTAGCAGCTATATGTAACGGCCCGGGTGAAGCCCACGGCTTGCCTGACCACCCGGGACGCCTCTTTTCGGTTACCCTCCAGTAACTGGGCAAGAAAGGCCTCGCGGGAACACTTATGGCCTCCATAATCCCTACATTGTTCCGGCATTTTCAGTCTTTTGAATAAAGTTAAGCATTGAGGCGGATATTTACAAGTCCAGCGTCCACGTGACACCATCCCTGCCGTCTTTGACAGTGATTTTTAGTTCATGAAGGGCATCACGCACCTTATCTGAGGTACTCCAGTCCTTGTTTTTCCTGGCTTCCTGC
>SKNE01000256.1 GCA_007120675.1 Bacteroidales bacterium | reverse complement strand
GGAGAATACCCGTTTGCTTGAACAGATGGGGGAGAATTTTTTGGTGACCGACCTGAACACTTTTGTCTCCGGTGACAGTTTATTTCAGCGACGGTTCACCTACCAGTATGCACGTGTGATCAATCATTCCGTGAACCGGCGAAACAATTACATGACCATCAACAAGGGTCGCAGCCATGGCATTGAAGCGGACATGGGTGTGATCAGCCCCCACGGTGTCCTGGGCATTGTCACGAATGTGTCAGAACATTTCAGTGCTGTAATGTCCCTGCTGCACAGCGATATGATGGTGAGTGTCAAGCTGGAGAAGAACGACCATATCGGCAGTTTGCGCTGGGAGGGCGGCGATTATCGCAGGGCCCACGTCCATTACATACCACCCCATGTTGAGATAGCCGCAGGTGACACCATCATGACCAGTGGCTTTTCGACGGTCTTCCCGGAGAATATCTTTGTTGGCGTGGTGGAGGACTGGGAATTGCGGAGGGGTGACACATTCCTGACGCTGACAATAAAACTGGCCGAGGACTTCAACCGGATATCCCATGTATATGTCGTGGATAATTTATTGAAAGAGGAGCAGATGGAACTGGAGTCTGCATTTCAGTCACCTGAATAGATGATAGCATGCGTTTACCCTGGATATACATTGCCCTCTTCCCCGCCCTTGTCCTGCTTCAGGTCATTTTGCTGAACAATATATACCTTGGAGGTTACATGAATCCGCAGCTATATGTCTTGTTCATTCTCGCCCTTCCCGTAAACATCCCCGGCTGGTTTCTGTTGTTGCTTTCTTTTTTCCTTGGCCTTTTTATGGATGCCTTTTCAGACTCCCTGGCCATCCATGCCGCCGCCAGTGTCCTCATGGCTTTTTGCCGGCCTGCTGCCCTGCGCGTGATTCTTGGTGCCACATTACCTGAAGAGGAGATTAAGCCCGGCTTCTCCAAGCTGGGTGGTGCACGACTGGTTGTTTACAGCCTCTCCCTGATTGTCATTCACCACAGTGCCCTGTTTTTCCTGGAAATCTTCCATTTTGCGGAGGCATGGCAAACAGTTCAGCGTATCTTGTTCAGTTCGTTGCTGAGCCTTGTATTCGTGTTGATAGGTTTTGCCTTCCTTGACAGGAGCCTTTCTTCCTAGTTGTCCGCCGGTCCGCGCTGGCAGGTTAAAAAATCTTAAAACCCCTGTACACCAGATCAATTGTGGCTACTTTTGTGTTAGTCCAATAACACTTAATCCATCAGACTCCAACTGCTGACAATGCGAAGTACGGTATTGACCATCTTGCTTTTTTCCCTGGTACTTTGCGCCTGCGAGGTCAATGATGATTCCTCCGGGGCTGACTATTTTATCCTGAGGGGCCAGTTGGACAATGCGGCAAACAAGCAGCTTTACCTGCAGGAGTTGACCACCACCGACCTGATTCCCCTCGACAGCCTGTCCACTAACGCCTCGGGTTCATTTTCCTACCGGGCTTCCCTTGACGAAGCCACTTACATCATATTGCGAGCGGACCATGACAGCTATCTCACCCTGGTGGTGGAGCCTGGTGAGGAGATCATGATCAGGGGCGATGCACAGGATCTGCAGGGCAATCATCAAATCAATGGTTCAGAAGGATCTGAGTTATTGTCCGGTTTCAATAGCATACTGGCAAGAAACCATCAGAGGGTTGATTCCCTGGCCCGGATACTAAGGGGGAGCAAATACCAGGATAACTTCATGACCCTTCGCCTGGGCATTGAGTCGGCCTACCGCGATATTTTGGATGAGCAGCGCAATGAAGCCAGGAAATTTATCCGGGAAAACCCCCGCTCGCTGGCGTCCATCATAGTGCTTTACCAATTCTTTGGCAATCAGTTGCTGTTGAGTGAGGAAGAGCACTTCGACTATTTTGAACTCCTGGGTCAGTCCCTGGCCGAAGCGTATCCCACCAACAGGCATGTGCTTGACCTGAACCGCCGTGTTAATCGATACAAACGCGACGAGGCCCAGCGCCGCCTGGCCCGCGAAAACCTGTCGACTGGCAGCGTGGCCCCCGAGATCGTGTTGCCCTGTCCGGAAGGCGAGATGCACTCCTTGTCATCACTGCGGGGCAGCTATGTGCTCATCGATTTCTGGGCCACCTGGTGCACGCCATGCAGGGAGGCCAACAAGCACCTGCGGGACCTGTATGATACCTACAAAGACCAGGGCTTCGAGATTTATGGTGTCTCTTTGGATCGCACGCGCGATCAGTGGTTGCGGGGCATCGAAGAGGACCACATCACCTGGATCCAGGTGAGCGATCTCCGTTTCTGGAGCTCCCCCGTTGTGAGTCTGTACAATGTGGAGCGAATCCCCTTCTCGGTACTGGTGGATCCTGAGGGAAAGGTACTATACAAAGGAAAGGACCTGGAACGTATTCGCCAGATCCTTAGCAGCGCCTTTGGTGCCTGATCATTTCAACCGGCCACCTGGTTTACCATAACTTTTCCACGTCGTAAGCTTCCTCCATCACACTGTCGTAATGCTCCGGGGGCAAGTCCCAGCTGAGCGCCTGGGCTTTCTCATTGAGGATGGCCATCCGCCTGTTTTGCGCGTCGAAAATCATGGTGCCCTTGTAGTTGTAGAAGGGGGGGTAATAGATGTGCAGCGTGATGCTGTGCTCAAGGGGAGAGGTGTTCTGTAATTTATGGATCACATCGTAAGGTTCATAGATCAGCTCTCCCGTCTTATGGGTTTTTGTGGGATGCAGGAACACCTTCTTTTTGCGCGGGGCATACCCATAGATCGTTTCCGAGACAATGCCTTCGAGGGGCATGACGTATCCCCAGAAATTTTTGTGCTGGTGAATGGGCAGGAGAAACTGGGGAGGCCAGGTCATGATGTAAACCTGGAGCGGCTCATCACACACTTTGATCCGGTTATATTTCGACAGGTCCTGGCCTTCCAGGTACTTCTTGTAGGAGAGTTTGCTGAAGTCGACCTCAGACAAAACCTTCCTGGTGGATGCCTGGTCAATTTTCTGCCCCTTCAACGCGTTGATTTTTTCAATGAGATCCTTCATGGGTTGACATTATATTGGTTAATGATTTACTGATCAAGGAACTGTGAATAATCAGGCCAAAATGGCCGCATAAATATACGATAATCTTGGGAATTAGCCTGCATTCTCCCCATCATTGGAAGACCGATTCTTATCCTGTGTGCAAGCAAATATAAGGCCTGGTATGCCGGTAAATGGTGAATATTCCCCTGGTTTGTTAATAAAACATTATTTTTGGTCAAACAAACGGGCGCCTATGTCAGACAGGGATAAAGTGTATTTTGTATCAGACAGCCACCTGGGTATCCCGGACCATAAGAGCAGTTTGCAGCGAGAAAAGCTTCTTGTGGACTGGCTGCAACGCACCAGGAGGGATGCCCGGTCGATCTATTTCCTGGGAGATATTTTTGATTTCTGGTTTGAGTACCGGCATGTGGTTCCCAGGGGATTTGTCCGTTTATTGGGAAAAATGGCCGAACTGGCAGATGAAGGCATTGATCTCCATTATTTTACCGGCAACCACGATATGTGGGCATTTGATTATTTTCAGCAAGAGCTTGGGGTGACGATGCACAGGAAGCCCATGGATTTGATTATAGGAGACAAGGTGTTTCACATTGGTCACGGGGATGGCCTGGGGCCGGGTGACAGGGGTTATAAACTCCTGAAGGCTGTCTTCTCCTGTGCCCTTTGCCAGCGGGCTTTTGCCTTTATTCATCCCGGCATCGGCATGCGCCTGGCCCTGTATTTCTCCCGGAAAAGCCGGCTGGCGAATGCCGGTCAGGACAGGGAGTTCCTTGGCAAGGAAAAGGAGTGGCTGGTGCTGTATTGCCAGGAGATACTCAAGGAGAGGCATGTGGACTATTTCATCTTCGGGCACCGTCATCTGCCCATGCGCATTGAGGTGGCACCGGGGGTGCTGTATTACAACACAGGCGATTGGTTTTACCACTACTCTTACGCAGTCTATGACGGCCGGCAGCTGGAACTGTGCAACCACCCGGCGGCAAAATGAGCCGC
>SKNE01000217.1 GCA_007120675.1 Bacteroidales bacterium | reverse complement strand
CCCCTCCTACGGTTTTGGCTTCTCTTTATGTGACCTGGGTAACCCGGAGGTGCTGGGCGAGATTAGGTCCGGGTTCATGTTCATGGAGTTTGAGACGGGTCGATTTGCGGCGGTAGCACGCAATCTGCGTGTCTCGCTGGGACTGTCGCACTTTGACACCTATTACGATCCGGTGGATAACCCGGAAAACCGGTTCATCGGTACGGCCTGGAATGTCCATTTCAACCTGAACTACATGCTCTCACTGCCCATAGGCAAAAATTTGCGTCTCCTGCCCGGTGCCTCATTTACCCATTACTCCAACGGGGCCTACAAGAAACCCAACAGGGGGATCAATATCTTCGACGTCAACCTTGGGCTAAGGTACCGCTTTGGCGATGAGGGACCGGCCTTTTCACTCGCCGGTATTTACGACTACGAAGCCACCACGGAGCAGCGACTGTTTGTGACCTATTCGGTGGGCCTGATGCAGCGTGACATAGGTGATCCCACTTACCTTGCGAGGACCTTGTCCATCAACCAGACCATCCAGAAGAAATCACGCAGCCGCTGGGGCATCGGACTGGACCTTTTTTATGATGACCATGCCCGTGAGGAGGTGGACGCCGTGAAGGAGGATGCCTCTTACCTGGACTATGGCAGGGCAGGTGGCTTTGTCTCCTGCGACATCATCTTCAACCGCCTGAGTCTTTTGATGAACCTGGGTACCTATGTATACTATGGCTATGAGCCCCGTGGCAGCATATACAAACGGATAGGCCTGCGCTATCTGACCGACTCGGGGCTGGTGGCACACATGGCCCTTAAAGCCCACTCGGGAAGGGCTGACTATGTGGAGTGGGGACTGGGCTATTCCTTTGGTTTTCCGTAGGCCGGCAAGCGAAGAGCTGCCCCGGCTTAAAGCAGGATGTTTAGTCCGTCGTAAGCCAGGCGGATATTGGCAGGCATGGATCGTTCAACCTCAGCATGCCGTCCCATCTGATGACTGATATGGGTGATATAGCCCTTTTCCGGTCCCAGCAGCCGGATGATCTCCACGGCTTCGTCCAGGCTGAAATGGGAGATGTGCTTCTCTTTTCTTAAAGCGTTAATAATGACTACCTTGCTTCCTTTCATCTTCTCCAGCTCCTTGTCTTCAATGTGATTGGCATCGGTGAGGTAGGCAAAGGGTCCAATTCGGAAACCCAGTACGGGCATCTTGTGGTGCATGGCCTGGATGGGAATGATGTCCGTCTGCTGGACCGAAAAAGGATCTGCATCGATCTCATGCAGCAGCATCTGCGGAACCCCCGGGTATTTGTTGTCCCCGAAGGCATAGTAGAAGTCGCGCCGGACCGCCTCCAGCACACTTTTGCGTGCGTAGATGTCCATCGGCCTTTTCTGGATCCAGTTGAAAGCCCTCACATCGTCGAGTCCACCGGTATGGTCCTTGTGGTTATGGGTGATCAGCAAGGCGTCCACCCTCTTCACCCGGGCCCGAAGCATCTGCTGACGAAAATCGGGCCCCGCATCGATCACCACGCAGACATCCCCCCGCCGCACCATGGCAGCCGTACGCAAACGCTTGTCAAAAGGGTCCGTACTTTTACAGACAGGGCAGCCGCAACCAACCACCGGGACACCCTGTGAGGTGCCCGTACCGAGGATCCTCAGCTGCCATCGATCCTGCCTGCTGCCCATGTTGCTGTGTCTATCCATTGGAGGAGAACAAATTTAAATGAAAAATTTTCATGGGAAAGCTTAGCGGTTCCTCCTGTACTGTCTCTTCATGCCGCAACGGGCCTGCCCGCTTCCGGGATGACGGTTGTCCGGCCCGGTCAGCATCTCATCAATTTTTAGTAATTTCGCTTCGATTCATCACCCGGAAATAGCAGGAAAATGGAAGAATTATTTCGCAGAACAGATGTTGAAGACATTGAGGATAACGTCTTTAAGCTGATTGGAAAAGACTGGATGCTGATCACAGCAGGCAGGAAGGATCATTACAATATGATGACAGCCAGCTGGGGAACGGCAGGCTACCTTTGGAAGAAACCCATCATGATCACCTTCGTCAGGCCGCAAAGGTACACCTATGAGTTCATTGAGCAGAACGCACATTTTTCTGTTTCCTTCTTTGAAGAGAAAGACAGGGAGGTTCTCAACCTTTGCGGGACAACATCCGGACGTGACCTGAACAAGATGGACATAGATGGTCTCACCCCCATGGAGACACCCGCGGGAACCATCGCATTCAGGGAAGCCAAAATGATCGTTGAGTGCCGCAAGCTCTATTACGACGACATCAAACCCGACTTTTTCCAGGCTTTCTCCATTGAGGCGATCTATCCCCAAAAGGACTACCACCGCTTTTATATCGGCGAAGTGCTGGATGTGTGGATGAAGAAATGACCGCAGAAAGGCCTGGGGGCATGCATCAGACTGCTTGAGAGACAGGCGCTCTTCCGTGTGACAAGATCATGAACGTTTTATATGCGCCCGATGTTGAGGATCATTGAGAAAATACGTCATCTCCTGAGGATGTTTTTTTTGCGGCGTGCGCTGAAAAAATCGTCCGGCAGGGATCGCAGGCTGGTTCCCTACGCGCAGGCAGGCAGCCTGGCTATCCTCTATGCAGCGGATGAAGCGGGGGATTTGTCTTTTTTGCCCCGGCTGGTGAACCAAATCAGGCGTGATGGCAAGAAAGTCAGCCTGATGGGTTATTCCAGGGAAAATAAAGCCGGTGACGGGGAGGCCACGGATATCCTCCGGGACCTTTGTCACAAGAAAGATTTTGGCCTGGCCATGAATCCCAGGTCAGACGAGCTGAAACGCTTTGTCCTTCAGCCGGTTGACATATTGGTGGATCTTTCACCCGTCCATATGCATCCTCTCAAGCAGTTGGCGGCCCTGTCCATGGCACGGTTCAAAACGGGCATGTCGCACCCCGACCACAGGGATATTTTTGACCTCATGCTGGAGGTTGAGCAGGATTGTACCCCCGCTCAACTGAGCAGGCACATGTTTCATTATTTGAAAATCCTTAAAACACCTGGTTCATCATGACAAAACAATTCAAGGGGACGGGGACCGCCATAGTGACACCCTTCCACAAAGAGGGAAACATTGATTTCGCTTCGTTTGAAAAACTCATTGAGTACCAGATACGGGGAGGCGTCGATTACATCGTATTTCTTGGCACCACCGGTGAGGCGGTGACGCTGAGCCATGATGAGCGAAATGCAGTGATTGAATTCGCGGTGGATACGGTGGACCGGAGGGTGCCGGTGGTGGTGGGCGTGGGTGGAAACAACACCCGGGAGGTGGCCGGAACCTTATCCGGTATGTCGTTTGACGGCATAGATGGCGTCTTGTCAGTGAGCCCATATTATAACAAACCGCAGCCAAAAGGGATTTTTTATCATTACAGGGAGATTGGCAACATATGTCCCGTACCCGTCATCATGTACAACGTGCCGGGGCGCACCAGCTCCAACATCGACGCAGAAACCACCTTGCGCATTGCTGAAGAGGTTCCCAATGTGGTGGCTGTGAAAGAGGCTTCGAAGGACCTGGAGCAGTGTGCAAGGATCATCAAGGACAAACCGGACCACTTCCTGGTGATCTCGGGGACTGATGAGCTGACACTTCCTTTCATGGCCCTTGGCGGGGATGGGGTGATCTCTGTGATTGCCAATGCTTTTCCTGCTGAGTTCTCAAAGATGGTCAGGCTTTGCCTCGCGAACAAGTACCCGGAGGCACGGGAAATTCACCTGGGACTGCTGGATATCGTGCAGGCCATCTATGCGGACGGAAGTCCCTCAGGGATCAAGGCCGTACTCCACATGAAAGGCCTCTGCAAGAATGCGCTCCGGCTTCCATTGGTCAAGGTGAACAAAGCCCTGGCCAACCAGATGGCTGCCATCCTGGAAAGCATGTAAGCAACCCCCTTTTGTCAATACAAAAACCAAGTGCCAGACCATGGTCATTTTTCAACAGCACAACCCATTGAATCATTTATTCCTCATTGTTTTCCTTGCTTTTTTCCTGCCATCAAAACTGGGAGGGCACCCCGGACAGGAGGCTCACCTGGAAGGGCATGGGCCGCAAAAAGCTGAAGAGCTTTACTTCTCCTTTGAGCGTCCCGGTGCGGGACACCTCTACGAACTGGGAAAGATCCTGTCTTTCTGTGAACTCACCAGCGATTCGGTGTATGCCTACGCGAACAGCGTGGAGTACGCCCTTTTCCTGGAGATGGGCATTCCCCATACCCTATTGCCCCACCCGGGAGATGTGGATTTCGAGCTGAACATGCTCTGTGTGGATGATTTGCTGCAGCGCGACTTGACGGAGACCTGGGATTTTTATCCCACCTTCGAAGGTTATGTGGCCCTGATGTACCAGTTTGAGCAGGATTATCCCGGCCTGGTTGAGATCGTGGAAATCGGGGAAAGCGTGCTGGGGCGTGAACTGCTCTTTGCCAAGATCTCACCCAACGTGCAGAGCCGCCGGCCGGTACCCCAGTTCATGTACACTTCAACCATGCACGGCGATGAGACGGCGGGCTTTATCCTTTCGCTGCGGCTGATCCATTACCTGGTCACCCATTATGGGGTAGATGATGAGATCACTGAGCTCATGGACCAGGTGGAGATTTGGATCTGTCCCAATGAGAACCCTGACGGGACCTACAGGTATGATAATTCGACGGTGGCTGGGGCGACCCGCGGCAACATCAACGGGGTGGACCTGAACCGCAATTACCCCAACCCCGTGAACGACCCTTGGCATGCCCAGCAGGTGGAGACCACGGCCATGATCAACTTCACCGATACGATGAACTTCGTCATGTCGGCCAATATGCATGGCGGCATAGAGCTGGTTAACTTCCCCTTTGACAGCTGGACCTCTTCGGTCAACACCCATGCCGACCACGACTGGTGGGAGTTTGTGATGTATGAGTATGTGGACACGGTGCATCATTACAGTCCGCCCGGTTACATGACGGGCATGGGCGACGGGGTGACGCACGGGGGCGACTGGTACGTAATATACGGCAGCCGCCAGGATTACTTCAACTATTACAAGAGCTGCCGTGAATTCACCCTTGAGCTGAGCAACATCAAGCTGCTGCCCCCCCACCTGCTGCCCGATCACTGGGACTGGAACTACCGCTCGATGCTAAACTACATCCGTCAGTCCACCTTCGGCATTCACGGAATGGTGTACGACAATGAAACAGGGGAGCCCCTTTTGGCAGAATTGTCCATCCCTTCTTACGACAGCGATGGCTCGGAGGTGTGGACAGCCCTGCCAAACGGCAATTACAACCGTCCCCTGCTGGCGGGCAGCTACGACCTGCGTTTTACTGCCGGTGGCTATCCCACCCTGGATGTGGAGGGTGTGGCAGTGGAAAATTATCAAACGACCCGCCTGAACATCGGGCTGGGCGAGGGGGTCACAGGGGAGCTGGCAGAAGTCTCCATCCATAAGGAAGGGGAGGGGGCCATAACCCCATTTGAAGGAACAGAACGATTCACCGTGGGCGCCAATGTGTTCCTGCAGGCGGAGGCTGCCATAGACTGGCACTTTTCCCACTGGCTGATCGATGGCACCCAGTACGATGATCCTTCCCTGGTGATCCCTGTCACCGGTGACATGAGCATTACAGCGGTATTCCAGGTGATGGAAACATCGCCCGAGATCTTGCTGGTGCCGGAAGAGATAGCCTTTGGTATCGGTGTGATCGGACAATCCTATAGCAGGGAGCTTCGCATCAAGAATACGGGGAATGTGCCACTGGAGGTGTTTTCAGTGGACATAGAAGGGGATGAGGTGTTTTATGTTGACCATCCGGTGGCCTCCGGCAGCTTCCAGGTTGATCCTGACCAGGAAGAGATCGTGACCATTTACTTTGAACCTCAGCATGAGGTAGACTACACGGCAGAAATGGTGATTGAGAGCAACGATCCGGAGAGCCCCCTTGTCACCGCAGATATCACCGGCACAGGTCTGCTGGAAGCAGCCATCCTCTCCCTGGAACCCAGTCCGATGGACTTTGGGGAGATGGCCGTTGGCCTGGTCGACTCCCTGGAGCTGCTTGTGCTTAACGCAGGCAACCTTGATCTGACCATCAGTGACATAGAGCAGGACGGAAACGGTGCTTTTCTGATCCACCACATGGATTTGCCCCTCTCGCTGGAAGCTTCAGAGCAGGTATCGATCATGGTGTATTTCAGTCCCCAGGCGCCGGGTCAGGCCTCATCCCAGGCCATATTCCACAGCAATGCACAGGATGAGCCGGAACATGTGTTCCAGATGCTTGGTTATGGGCTGGATCCAACCTATCTACAGGAAATCGCCCCGGGCACATTGACCGCCCAGGTTTATCCCAATCCGCTGAATGAAAGCAGCTTACTTAAGCTTGAGCTGACGCAGGAGGACCATGTTCAGCTCAGGGTGATGGACCTTTACGGGAAGTGGACGTTCAGCTTGTACGACGGCCGCATGGAGCCGGGTGAGCACCGTTTCGCCATGCCCGGGTCTCTATTCGCGGCACCAGCAGGACTGTACGTACTGACTGTCAGAAGTTCAGACAGCCTTTTAAACCTTAAGCTCATCAAGCCCTGATGCCCTGCATCCGGTTGGTTGGGCCTGCCGGGAAAGTGGTGCGGGGACCCAACCATGCAATACGCCCACGGGCTGTTCCATTGACCGGCGCGCAGGAAAGCCGGACCATTAGCTGAGGTTGTCCAGCTGCTCCCTGATGACGCGAATCCTGGCCCGGGCGTCGTCCCGCTTTTTCTTCTCCAGCGCCACCACATGGCCCGGTGCATTTGTTACAAACTTCTCATTGGCCAGTTTTTTCTCGCTGGCACGCAGGAAACCCTCCTGGTAGGTGAGTTCCGCTTCCAGGTTTTTGATCTCCTCCTCCGCATCCACATGCTGGTCCAGTGGGATCAGCAGTTCGGTGGACCGGACAATGACCGAATGCGCAGCATCCGGCTTGCTGCTCACATAGTCCAGGTGCCCCAGGTTGCATAGTTTCTTCACGATCCCGTCGAAGGTGAGATCGGGCTGCTCATCATTATTTTTTTTGATGAACAGATCCAGTGCCTCTTTTGGCGGGATATTTTTCTCCTGCCTGAGATTGCGTATGGCCATGATCACCTCTTTGGCGAAACGGAAGGACTGGTTGATCCCCTCGTCGTAGGCCCCTGCCTTGGGCATGGGGGCGATGGTGATGCTCTCCGGATCATCCCCGTTCCTGATGCGCTGAAATATTTCTTCGGTGATGAATGGCATGAAAGGGTGGAGGACACGCAAAAGCTGGTTCAGAAAGCCGATGGTGCGCTCATAGGTGGCTTCATCCATGGCCTCCAGGTAGGCAGGCTTGACCATCTCCAGGTACCATGAGCAGAAATCGTCCCATATCAGCTTATAAACAGTCATCAAAGCGTCAGCTATCCGGTATTTTTTAAAGTGGTCCTCCAGGGTTTCCAGGGCCTTGTTCAGGTTGGCCTCAAACCACCGGATGGCGGTATTGGCCTCCGTGGGTTGACTGAGCGAGGGGTCTGTCTGCCAGCTCTGTGTGAGGCGGAAGGCATTCCATATCTTATTGCAGAAGTTGCGGCCCTGTTCACAGAGTGACTCATCAAAGAGCAGGTCGTTTCCGGCCGGACTGCAAAGCAGCATGCCCACGCGAACCCCGTCGGCGCCGTAGCGGTCCATCAGGAGAATGGGATCCGGTGAATTGCCGAGGGACTTGGACATTTTCCTCCCCTGCTTGTCGCGAACAATGCCGTGCAGGTACACATTGTGGAAAGGCACTTCGTTGCGGAACTCCAGGCCGGCCATGATCATGCGGGCCACCCAGAAGAACAGGATCTCAGGGGCGGTGACCAGGTCGTTGGTGGGATAATAGTAGCGAATTTCATCGTTGCCGGGCTCGCTGATGCCGTCGAAGACAGAGATGGGCCACAACCAGGAGGAGAACCAGGTGTCCAGCACATCCTCATCCTGCCTCAAGTCACTGTCTTTCAGCTGCGGATCATATTTTTCGCGGGCCATCATCAGGGCCTGCTCCCTGCTTTCTGCCACGACAAAACGGCCATCTGGCAGGTAGTAGGCCGGAATGCGATGACCCCACCAGAGCTGGCGGCTAATGCACCAGTCGCGCACATTCTCCATCCAGTGCTTGTAGATGTTCTTGAACTTGGGGGGGTGGAAACGGATGGTGTCGTCCATCACCACATCCAGTGCGGGCTTGGCGAGCGCTTCCATCTGGAGGAACCATTGCAGGGAGAGCTTGGGTTCGATCACCTCATCGGTGCGCTCCGAGAAGCCAATGCTATTGGTGATCTCTTCCACCTTTACCAGGTGCCCCTTCTCTTCCAGCTCTTTGCTGATCTTTTCGCGGGCCACAAAGCGGTCTTCACCAATGTATATCTCCGCCTTTTCGCTGAGGGTCCCGTCATCATTGAAGATATCTATGCTCGGCAGCTGGTGCTTAATACCCAGCTTATAGTCGTTGATGTCGTGGGCAGGCGTAACCTTCAGCGCCCCGGTGCCGAATTCCCGGTCAACGTAATCATCAAGGATAAAGGGAACAGGCCTGTTGATCAGGGGCACCAACGCCTTCTTCCCCACCAGGTGCCTGAAGCGTTCGTCTTCGGGATGGATGCAGATGGCGGTGTCGCCCAGTATGGTCTCCGGACGTGTGGTGGCAATGGTCACGTATTCTTCGCTCCCCTCGATCCGGTAGCGGACATAATAAAACTTCGACTGTACCTCTTTGTGAATCACTTCCTCGTCAGACAGGGCAGTGAGAGCCTTTGGATCCCAGTTCACCATGCGCACGCCACGGTAGATGAGCCCCTTTTCGTAGAGCTTGATGAACACCCGGATGACGGAAACAGATAGTGTGTCGTCCATCGTGAACCTTGTTCTCTCCCAGTCGCACGATGCGCCGAGCTTTTTCAGTTGCTCCAGGATGATCCCCCCGTGCTTCTCTTTCCACTCCCAGGCATGTCGCAGGAAATCTTCCCTGCTGAGGGATTTCTTGTCGATCCCCTCGCTTTTCAGCTTGTTCACCACCTTGGCTTCCGTGGCAATGGAGGCATGATCGGTTCCGGGCAACCATAAGGTGTTGAATCCCAGCATTCTTGCACGTCGTACCAGGACATCCTGTATGGTGTTGTTCAGCATGTGCCCCATGTGCAGTACACCTGTCACGTTGGGCGGGGGTATCACCATGGAATAGGGGCTGCGATCGTCTGGCCGGGAACGGAAATAGCCTTTTTTTATCCATTCGTCGTACCATTTCGATTCCGTCTTACCGGGTGAATATTGCTTGGGGATCTCTTTCATGATAAACTTCCTGCTAAGTAAAAAACCTGACAAAGGTAAAAAAAAACACTTCACCTTGTACGGCGGGTCCCGGCACCCATCGATGCTCGGGGTGGGGCGTTTGTGATTACCGCATCATCCGCGTAATGATTACTTTTGCACCATGTCAAAAGCAAATGCATGAAGCTGCTGGATCACCAGGGGAATGATCCCTATGTCAATGTGGCGCTGGAGGAGTATTTACTGAAGGGTTACCCGGAGGAGGTGGTGATCCTGTGGTCGTCTGCTCCCTCAGTGGTCATTGGAAAACACCAAAACGCCTACGCGGAGGTCAACTTTCCCTACGTCTACCGGGAGGGGATCCCGCTGCTCCGCCGCCTCTCCGGCGGTGGCACGGTTTATCACGGGCCGGGCAACCTCAACTACACCCTGATCCGCAGGGGTGAACCGGGCAGAATGGTTGACTTTAGGAAGCATACCTTCCCGGTGGTCAGTTTTTTGAATCAGCTGGGTGTGCCTGCCCGCTTTGAAGGGAAGAATGATATCCGCGTAAATGGCTTAAAGGTGTCGGGCAATGCCGAGCATGTTTATAAGGACAGGCTGATTCATCATGGCACCCTTTTGTATGATGCCCGGCTGCAAGAGCTGAACCATTCCATCCGCGTAAGGGAGGGGCGTTACCTGGACAAGAGCGTGCAATCGGTCAGGAGCAGCGTGGCCAACATCTCGGATTATTTGCCACATCCCCCCCCTTTTGATGTTTTCAGGCGACAACTGCGGGATTTTTTGGCCGATTATTACCGCGCCGACAGCCTCACTGGCCTGGATGAAACGATGCAAAAGGCCGCCCGTTCATTGGCGGACAGCAAATACCGGAAATGGGAGTGGAATATGGCCTATTCACCACCTTACCATTTTCGTGGCGACGCCTTTTGGAAAGGGCGGGAGATCAGGTTAGACATGCGGGTGAAAAGCGGACTGATTGAGCAGGCCGCTTTTTCAGGCGAGGGGAGCCATCCGGGGTGGGTTGCCATGGAAAAGGCAATGAAGGGAACCCGGCATGAAGCGGCAAGCCTGCTGGGGTTGCTGGCTGAACATGGTTTTGTCGAAGGCTCGGCGAGCAGGCTGCCCGATTTTGCCCTGCACCTCTTTTTCTGATCCCCGCCAGCTTGTCCGGCCGGTGAGAAGAGACAAGGCCCCGGAACAGGGCATGGGGCGGTTTATCCTATGACGTGACTTTCCCCTTCCCGGGCTAACTTACTACGGGGAAAAATGGCGGCGGCTTCTTCAAGGAGGGCATCCAGCTCTTTGTAACGGGCTGAGAAATGTCCAATCAGCAATTCTTTTGCACCAGCTTTACTGGCCAGCGTAGCCGCTTCCCTGGCTGTGCTGTGGGCCTTCTCACGGGCAATGACGGCCTTGTCGTGGGTGAAGGTGGCCTCATGATAGAGCAGGTCCACACCCCTTACCTGGGGAAGAAATTGTTCGGTATAGGCGGTATCGGAACAGAAGGCATAGCTGCGGGGCGGGGGAGGGTCCAGCGTAATCGCTGCATTGGGAATCACCTTGCCGTCGGCGTCTGTGTAGTCTTTTCCCGCCTTGATATCACCCATCTGGTGGATGGGAATCTTGTATTTCCTGATGCTGCTTTTCTTGATTTTCCTGGGTGCGGGCTGTTCCTTGAAGAGAAAACCATAGGTGGGAATGCGGTGATCCATGGCCAGGGTTTCCACCCGCAGGCGATCATCGGAATAGATGATCTGCCGCCCATCCAGCAGCTCATGGTAACGTATTTCAAAAGATGGTCTCAATTGAGAGATACGGTATTGCAGTTCAATGATCTCCTCCATTCCCGGTGGTGAATACACGTGCAGCTCCTTGTCCCTTCCCAGCAGGTGAAAGGTGAACAGCAGTCCGGGAAGACCCAGGTAGTGATCACCATGCATGTGGCTGATAAAAATATGATCTATCTTCATCAGGGGGTGGCCGTACCTGCGCAGCTGCATCTGGCTTCCTTCAGCGCAGTCGAGCAGGAAGTACCGGTTATGGTGCTGCAGCAGCTGTGCGCTGGTGTGGCGCAGGGAGGTGGGGATGGCAGCTGAGGACCCCAATATGTTGGTTACAAACAGCTCAGACATTGATCGGTACTTTAAAGGGGTGGTACTCCCGGTGTATGCACCGGCCCTGCCTCTTCTCAAGGGAGCTAGAGCCGGGCATGATGTGTTACCCCGCTTCCTGGCCCGGGGGACCTACCTGAACAGCCTCAGCACGTCGTTGAGGTTGACCAGCAGTATGAGGGAGAAGAGGAGAATCAGGCCAACCATCTGTGCGTATTCCATGAATTTATCCGGTGGCTTGCGTCCCACAACGATCTCATAGAGGAGAAACATCACATGTCCACCATCCAGCGCCGGGATGGGCAGGATGTTCATCACCGCCAGGATGATGGATATGAATGCGGTCATGGTCCAGAAATGCACCCAGTCCCAAGTGGGCGAAAAGATGCCACCTATGGTGATGAATCCGCCCAGGCTGTCGCGCGCGCTCACTTCAGGTCTGAAGAGGAGTCCCAGGCTCCTGAAGTAGTCGCGTGTGGTGGTCACCGCCTTGGTAATCCCTGCCGGAAAGGATGCCAGCAGGGAATAATCGCGTCGTTCCGTCACAAACAGATCGGAGGGGTCTTTCACATATGCCCCAACGCGGCCTTCTTCAGGCACGCTGATGGGCATGGTCAGTGCCTGGCCGTCGCGGTCGACGGTGATGGTGGTCTCCATGCCTGCAAACTGACCAATGGTCCTGGCAAATTCAGAGAAGGACCATGTATCCACTCCGCCGATGCCTTTGATGTGATCGCCCACCTCCACCCCGGCTTCCCGCGCGGCTGAGTTGTCGATGAAGCCACTGACGATGAACGGAAAGCGGATGGAGATGAAATCCTCGCCGCGGGCCGAGATCAGTCGTCCAAAGAAATCACCGGGCACCGGCAGCTGAAAGGTGCTGTCATCGCGTTTGATGGTGACGGCTTCCACTTCACCCATCACGAAGCGCCGCTGCATGGAATTCCAGTCGGCGGGCTCCTCGCCGTTCACCGCTAAGATGTGGTCGCCCGACTTAAGTCCGATCTCCTGGCCCAGGGGCTGGGCATCAACGCCGTAGGACAGGTTCTTAACCGGCAGGTACTCCTCCCCGATGAAGAAAAGCATGAATACATAGATGAGGGCAGCCAGCAAAATGTTGAACAGGACACCCCCCACCATGACCATCAGCCTTTGCCAGGCCGGTTTGGACCGGAACTCATAAGGCTTGGGGGCTTGCTTCATCTGCCCGGTATCCATCGACTCATCGATCATACCCGAGATCTTGACATAGCCGCCCAGCGGCAGCCAGCCCATGCCATATTCCGTTTCACCCCGCCGAATTTTGAACAATGAAAACCAGGGGTTGAAGAAGAGGTAAAACTTTTCCACCCGGATCCCGAAAAGACGGGCAAATAGATAGTGGCCCCATTCATGGATGATGACCAGGATGGACAGGCTCAGGAAAAATTGTGCGGCTTGAATCAGTATCTGCATGGGCGAAGAAATGATTGGGTTTGCTTCTAACAGTTAACGGTTTTGTTCTTGAATTGTTTTGATCAACTGCCGGGCCAGCTGGCTGCTCTCTCCGTGACATTCCATGATCTCTGCCAGGTCCGGATCCTCTGAGAAAGGCGCTTTTGACAGGCTTTGCTCAACGACGGTGGCAATGTGCACAAAGGGCAGTTCGCCATTGAGAAACGCCTGGACTGCTGCCTCGTTGGCCGCATTGAAAACACATGGCATGTTTCCCCCTTTTTCCAGGGCTTCATAGGCCATCCTGAGGGATGAAAAATAATCCGGGTCAGCTCGTTCAAAGTTCAGATCCAGGTTGTCAAAGTTCAGCCGGGGGAGCCCTGAAGTGGTTCTTTCAGGCCACCCCAGGGCGTATTCTATGACTTGCTTCATGTCCGGGGTGCTCATTTGCGCCTTCATGCTGCCATCCTTGAAGGCCAGGATGCCATGAACGACCGACTGCGGATGGATCAGTACCTCAATCTGTCCGGCGCTGAGACCAAAAAGCCGGCACGCAGCCATCACCTCAAGCCCTTTGTTCATCATTGTGGCAGAGTCTATGCTGATCTTTTCACCCATCTCCCAGGTGGGATGCTGCAGGGCCTCCTGCACGGATACCTGGAGCAGCTGATCCTCCGAACACCCCCTGAACGGTCCCCCGCTGGCGGTGAGGTAAACCTTTTCCACATCGTTTATCTGTTCTCCCTGGAGGCACTGCCATATGGCGGTCAGTTCGGAATCGACGGGAATGATGTCTACACCACGATCCCGGGCTTGCCTGGTGATGAGGTGACCTGCCACTGCCATGGCCTCCTTGTTGGCCATCAAAATGTGTATGCCCTGCTCCACGGCCTCCAGGGTGGGTTCGAGTCCCGCCATGCCGAGGACGGCATTCAGCATTTTGTGTGGCTTACTCCATTTCAGTGCCGTTTTCAGGTTCTCAAAGCCTGCGTACACCTCAATGCCAAGGCCAGACAAAGCGCTGTGAACAAGGCCCTCGTATTTGTCATTTCCGATCAGTACGGCCTTCGGACGATGTTCGATGGCCTGTTGGATGAGTTGTTCCGCCCTGTTGTGGGAACTCAGCAGCGTGATGAGAGGCGGACTACCCAGCTGCCCCATCAGCTGGAGGGCCTGGCGACCGACAGAGCCGGTGGAGCCCAGGATGGCCAGGGATGGCGGATTGGTAGTGTTCATTGGAAACTGATATATTCGGCAGGATTTACAGGATTCCCGTTGAACCACAGCTCAAAATGCAGGTGGGTGCCCGTGGAGTACAGACCGGTGTCGCCAATAATGGCAATGGCTTCGCCGGCTTCCACATAGCTTCCCTGGTCCCTCAGCAGGCTGCTGTTGTGCTTGTAAATGGAGACGATATTGTTACTATGCTGAATACCTATGGTGTATCCGGTTTCAACTGTCCAGGCAGCAAATATAACCCTTCCATCCAGCGTAGCCTTGATCACTTCATCGTGATCAGCAACGACATCCACCCCAAAGTGCCCTTTGCCGGGATCAAAGTGGCTGCTGATCATGCCGCTGAGCGGCGGGAAAAAAGAGATGTGTGCCGCTTGCTGCAAGCCCCTGAACCCTGCCGCCTCCCGATAGCTTTCTTCCAGCATGGCCGCATGTTCCATCTCTGCACGCAATATGGAGTCTTCACGGGACCTGGGCAGCTCTTCGAGGCTGACAGCCATGGGGTCCATCACATTGTCAGGGATCTCTTCCAGCAAATCACGCCCTTCAACAATATTGCGGATGTTCATGATGTACAGATCCTTTTGCCGTAAATCCCTTTCCAGGGAATCGGCCCGCAGGGAGAGCTCGCGCAACACCTTGCGCGTGTTGAAGTCCGCATACCCGGGAATATATTCCTTCAGGGGGGTAAAGGCGATCAGGTAAATAGTGGCAATCACCAGGAAAAGAGAGGCTGTGCCAATGAACAAAAACACATTGAGTTTTGTCAATCTCACACTGAGTTTCTCCTCCAGGGTGTCGTTGTTCATGACCACCAGCCGGTATTTGTGTCGGAGCCTGGTGAAGAAACCGCTGCGATGTTTTCTTTCGTCCATTGAAAAAGGCGTTGTTTGGACAAAATTAATCATTATAAAAATAATCCACCGCCTATGTGTACCTTTGCCTGGTAGGGCGAAGCGTTTTGTCCCGTTAAAGCAAGGATCATGAAAGGCCGCACGAGGCTTTTGCTCCACCAGTCATTTGGCCTGTTGCCGGATAATAAACAGCCTGATTTGGAGTTATCCTAATGATAAATAGCCTGATTTGCATGCATCCGATATTGAATCCGTTTTTCAGGGCCCTGCGATGGTTGGCCCTTGTGGTCATTTTTAGCCTCTTGGTGGGTTGTTCTACGCAGAAAGACTCCTTTGTCAACAGGGCCTACCATTCCATCAATGCCAAATACAATGGCTTCTGGAATGCCCGAGAAAGCTACAGGGAAGGGGTGAAGAGGCTGTCGGAGATGCACACCGACAATTACGAGCAGATCCTGTCAGTTTTTCGCTATGGCACGGAGCAGGATGCCGCATCCGTGCGTTCCAACATGGATGTCACCTATGAGAAGGCCAGCCTGGTGATTCGCCGTCACTCCATGAACATCAGGGGAACCGAGCACAATAAATGGATTGATGAGTCCTTTTTTCTCATCGGGCGCTCCCATTTCTTCAAGCGCGACTATATGCTGGGCATACTCACCTTCGAATACATCATCAGGCAATACGATACCCAGCGAAAATATGACTCCAAGGTGTGGATTGCCAAGTCGTACAATGAACTGGGCAGGTATGAACAATCACTGCGCATGTTTGAAATGCTTGAACGCAATCAGCGGGATGGTTTGCTGGCAGATGAAACGGTGGCCTTGTTCAGGAGGGCTTATGCCGACTACTACATACGCCAGGGTAAGTACAGGCAGGCTGCTGCCCAGCTGGAAAAGGCGGTAACCTACGAGGGTAGCCGTAAGGACAGGGTGCGCCTGACTTTCATACAAGCCCAGCTATACCACCATTCAGGCGATTTTGCCCAGGCCCAGCAAACGTTTGAGTCGGTACTGGGCATGCGACCCGACCGCAACATGGCCTTCCAGGCCAGGATAGGCATGGCGCTGGCTTATGATCCCTCGGTGGGGGGACTCTCTTTTATCCGTAATGAATTGCGACAGATGCTTGGCGAGGACAGGAACAGGCAGTATCGCGACCAGATCTATTACGCCCTGGCTCAGCTGGCCATGCGCGACAACGATGAGGCGGAGGCGGTAAGGATGTACAACAACTCCATTGAGGCCAGCATCGACAATGACATGCAGAAAGGGCTGAGCTTTTTGCGGCTGGGAGAGATATATTTTGCCCACCCCGATTACAGGAAAGCCAACATCTATTATGACAGTGCCACCACCTTTCTGCCGCGAAACTATGATGATTATGAAGAAGTAGCTGCCCGCAACCAGGTTTTGTCCACCCTGGCCCAATTTAACCGGGTCATTGAAAGGGAGGACAGCCTCCAGCACCTGGCCACGCTACCCGATGACCAGCAGCTGGCCGTGGTCAATGGCATCATCGACGACCTGCGCGAACAGGAGAGGATCCGCCAGCAGGAGGAAAGGGAGCGGATGCAGGCCATGCGGGATGCCGGAAGAACTGCCCGCCAGACCAGGGGGGGCATGGGCGACCAGGACAGGAGCTGGTACTTCTATAACGTGAACGCAATGGCCAATGGGGAGATGGAGTTTTTCAGCCGCTTTGGCGACAGGCCACTGGAAGACATGTGGCGTATCAGTAACAAACAAATGATGGCGGGCGACTTTGGCATGGACTTCATGGATATGGGTGAGATGGAAAGCCAGGAGGATACCCTGGAGCTGGACGAATATGATCCGGATACCTACTTGCGGAATATCCCCAATACCGAGGAGCAGATGGAAGCATCCATGAACAGGAAAATGCGCGCCTATTTCAATATGGCCATGGTGTTCAGGGATCAGCTGAGGGACCTGGAGAATGCAGTGAGCAGCTTTGCGACAGTGACCACGGATTTTACTGGCATGGAACTGGAGCTTCCCGCCTTTTACCACCTCTATTTTTTGCACAGGGAGATGAACGATTTCTCGGCTGCCGAGATGGTTAAAGACCGGCTGGTGTCCCTTTATCCGGACAGCGAATATGCGAAGATCATCGGTGACCCCACCTATGTGGACCGTTTGCGTGAGAAACAAAACCACGTGAACAGACTCTACGAGGAGAGCTACCGCGCTTTCTTTGCCGGGCGATACGATGTGATCAGCCGCAACAGGCAGGCACTGGACACGCTGGATACCAGCCGCGAGATGAAGGCGCGTTTTGCCTACCTGCATGCAATGGCCCTGGGCAGGAATGACGATAAAGTCCTCTTCGCTTCGGAGCTGCAATATGTGGTGGACAATTACAGCGGCACACCGGTCCACGAACCGGCATCCACCCTGCTGGCTTCACTGGATATGACAGGCATGGATGTTTTGGCATCAGGTGAGGATGGCAGCCGCCGATCGGACTCCAGGCCTGAACCGGACCCCATCGACTCACCATTCAGCTACAGCCCCGATGCGGTGCACTTTTTTGTGGCCCTGGTCAATACCAGGGAGCGGGAGGTCAGCGAGGTCAATGGCCTGATCACCGGGTTTAATGAAGAGGCGTTTTCTGAGCGGGAGCTTTCCGTCAGCAGCATCCACTTCGAAGAGAATAAGCAGCTGATTACCGTCACCAATTTCCGGTCAAAAGACCTTGGCATGGAGTATTTCGAGCAACTCAAAGATAGTGAGCGATTTGACGGCCAATGGCCGGGTGGGGTGGAAGCATTTGTGATCTCAGTGGACAATTACCCCCTGTTTTACCAGGAAAAGGACTTGGAGGCCTACCGCCGCTATTTTGATCATTATTACCTCTATATGGGTATATCTGAGTAAATCGTCTGATGGCAGGGAATGGCGACCAAGCAATTCATCCCTTTTTTTTAACTTTGCCGGATCAGAAATGGTTCTGACTGTTATCAGGGCATGTTTTACATTCTAATCTTCAATCCACATGGCAAAGTCAAAAGAAACAGACCATACGGCCGTTAACCTGGTGGGCTCAGGAACCACCATAAAGGGTGAGATCAACTCCAAAGGGGATATTCGGGTTGATGGCAAGATCATAGGCGAAGTGCGTTCCCAGGGAAGGGTCATCGTCGGAGATACCGGCATGATTGAAGGCGACATATTCTGCGCCAACGCTGATTTTTCGGGAAAAGTTAACGGTAAGGCCGATGTGGCCGAGCTACTGTCTCTGAAAGCCTCAGCTGTTTTTACCGGCGACATCATCACCAACAAGCTGTCCATCGAGCCCGGGGCACAATTCTCGGGAAGCTGCTCCATGGATAAGGATGCGGCCAGGAAGCAGGCGGATAAAAAAGAAGCGCTAAAAACCTAAGCCGGGATTAACCCTCAGCGGACATGGCCATCAGTATATCCTCCTTCACCAAGCAACTCAGCCTGTACGCTGCTGTTCTGTTTTTTCTGCATCTGCTGACTGCCTGGTTGCTGCCGGAAAGGTATGTGGCAGACTTCTACGTTGGATTTGTCCCCTTCTTCTACCTGGTCACCCTGGGGTCAAAATATGTTTTGTTCAGGTTCTCCGGCAGGGGGAGCAAGAACTTCAGCGGCACCTTTTTGAGCGTTAACATGATCCGTTTTGGCCTCTACGTGGCCATCATGCTGATGTACGCCTTTTCACGACCGGAAGAAGCCGTGGTTTTTGCCATCACATTCCTGGTTTTTTATTTTGCTTTTACCCTCTTTGAAGTCATTTTTTTATACCGGGACCTAAAATAATCAGGTATCTGAATGGTTATACAAGTATGTATGCTTACTTTTGCCCTTGCAAACCCCCAGGCATAACAAATGATCACCATTTGCTGATCCCATGGAAGCAGATCAAAGTCAACGGACACAGCGGGCATTTTATGCAGGTTGTTACTTAGCATGTCTCTTCCTCATCCTGGCGGCGCCCATTGCTGCCTATGCGGCGGATGATGATGCAGGTGAGACCGGGCCCTCTTTTGATGCCCGGAAGGTGATCGTGGATCACGTGCTGGATAGTTACGACTGGCACTTGTTTGACATTGGCGACCGGGAGTTTTCACTGCACCTGCCGGTCATCCTTTTTTACGAGGGCAAGCTTTATCTCTTCTCCAGCAAGCGTTTTGATCACGGATATGCAACCCATAAAGGGTTCAGGCTTGCCCCTGATGGCCCCCTGAAGGGACGTGCCATGAGGGTGCTGGACGATGGCGTGACACCCGATCCGGATGCCTCCTTTATCTACGACCTGAGCATCACGAAAAATGTGGTGGCGGTCTTTGCCTCCTCCATCATCCTTTGCCTTTTGTTTGTCAGTGTGGGAAGGCAGTACAAAGAGGCCGACATCTATGCCACCCCCAGTGGCCTGCCCCTGTTTTTTGAGCCCATCATCATTTTTGTCAGGGACCAGATAGCCATTCTGGCCATTGGCCCGGAAAAGTACAAGGTGTTCATGCCCTACCTGCTCACGGCCTTCTTTTTCATCTTTTTGAATAACCTGTTGGGGCTTCTGCCCATTATTCCAGGTGGTGCCAATGTAACGGGCAATATCAGCGTGACCTTTGTGCTGGCCATGTTTACCTTTTTTACCACCCACTGGTACGCTAACCGTGCCTACTGGAAGCACATGTTTAACATGCCAGGCGTACCCATGTTTTTGAAGTTCCCCATACCCATACTGCCCCTGATCGAGGTGGTGGGTGCTTTTATCAAGCCTTTCACGCTGATGATCAGGCTTTTTGCCAACATGACCGCCGGACACATGGTGATCCTCAGCCTCACCTCGCTCATCTTCGTCCTGGGCAGTGTCAGTATCCTGATGGGTTATGCCATATCTCCCATCACGGTGATATTTTTGATATTTTTGAATTTTCTGAAGATCCTGGTGTCTTTCTTGCAGGCATACATCTTCACCCTGTTTAGTGCGTTCTTTTTTGGTATGGCCGTACCCAAGGCTGACCATTGACATTATTAACCATTAAATCAAACCATCATGTCCTTACTTTTTGTTTTGCTGAACAGTGTGGATATCGCACACGAGTGGATGAAGCTGGGAGCAGCTTTAACGGGAGTTATCGCTGTATTTGGCGCAGCTTACGGTATCTCAGCCATAGCCCGGAGTGCCATTGACAATATCGCCAGGCAGCCGGAGGCAGGCAACGACCTGCGCTCATCCATGGTCGTGGCTGCTGCCCTGATCGAGGGGATCACCTTCTTTGCCCTGGTGATCGTGCTGCTGACCCTCTTTGTGTGATCCCCTTCTGTCAACCCAGCATTGAACCTGCCGGACTTCAACGCTGGCAGGCCATAGTGCTGATCTGTCTGCCGTATCCAATGCAGCCCCTGTACCCTGTGGTGCAGTGGCGTCAAGAAAGAGGATTGTTGGTTTTCAAATTAAAGGATCGATCATGGAACTATTGATGCCCGGACTGGGACTGATATTCTGGATGACAGTGTCTTTTGGACTGGTCCTCTATATCCTGAAAAAATTTGCCTGGAAGCCCATCCTGAATGTCATTAACCAGCGTGAAAAGCAGCTGGCCAAGTCTTTCAGCGATGCCAAGCGCATCGACTATGAGATGTCACAGCTGGCCGTGGTCAAGACAAGCAAGCTGGCAGAGGCGGAGCAAATCCGAGAAGAGATCATAGCCAAAGCCCATGCCGATGCGGAAAGGATCATAGAAGAGGCCAGGGAGAAGGCCAGGGAGGAAGCACGCATCATCGGTGAGCGGGCCGATGAACTCATCGCGGCCTACAAAAAGGAAGCCATGCAGGAGATCAAGGCCCAGCTCTCAGCGCTTAGTCTCGACCTGGCCGAAAAGGTCCTCAGGGAAGAATTCAGCGATAGGGAGCGCAATGCCCGCTACGTGGATAAGCTGCTGGAGAAGGTGACACACAATTGATGCCGGCACAGCACGGGCCCGGACTGCCCTTCGTCCGGGCATGCCTGGTAAACTGATCCTGAACACCATATTTTTATGCCCCAGAACAGCCATATCCTGTATAAACGTTACGCCAGGGCACTTTTGTCCCTTGCGCAGGAGAACAACATTCTGGAACGCTCCTATGAAGACATGAAGCGGGTCCAGGCTGTCTTCAGGGAAAACCAGCAGCTGAAAGTGGTTCTGAAAAGCCCTGTCATCCGGCTGTCCAAGAAGAACAGCATCCTGGAGCACATTTTTCACAGATCGATCCATCCATTGATGCTGCGGTATATGCTGCTGGTGGTCAAAAAACAGCGTGGCCACATGCTGGATGGCATATCAGGCGCTTATCTCCTGGTGTACAAGCAATACCTTGGCATCGAGCGGGTGGAGCTGACCACCGCGGTGCCTTTGGATGACCGGCTGCGCAGCCGGGCCCTGGCTGCGGCAGCCAGGCTGACCCCCTGTCAGATTGAGTTTGAAGAGGCCGTTGATCCCGGGATCATCGGGGGCTTCATTCTCCGGTTGGGCGATAAGGAGTACAATGCCAGCGTCAAGCATCGTTTTGCACGCCTGAAGAAACATCTGGCCATTCACTAAAGACCCAAAGACTTATGGCAACAGACATTAAACCATCGGAAATATCGGCCATATTGCGGCAGGAGATGGCTGGTTTTGATATGGAGACCGAGCTGGAAGAGACGGGCACGGTGCTCCAGGTCGGAGACGGCATAGCCCGTATCTACGGATTGAGCAATGCCTGGTCCGGTGAAATGATCCGTTGCAACGACGAGGGGATGACAGGTGTGGTGCTGAACCTGGAGGAGGACAACGCCGGTATCGTTCTACTGGGCGATGCCCGCAACCTGAGGGAGGGAGACATCGTTAAGCGAACAGGACACATAGTATCAGTTAAGGTTGGTGAAGGCCTCCTGGGCCGCGTTGTCAACACCCTGGGTGAACCCATCGACGGGAAGGGCAAGGTGGAAGGCCCACTGTATGAGATGCCCCTGGAACGTAAGGCGCCTGGGGTGATTTACCGGCAACCGGTCAATCAGCCCCTGCAGACAGGCATCAAGGCCATTGATGCCATGATTCCCATTGGAAGGGGACAGCGGGAGCTGATCATAGGCGACAGGCAGACGGGAAAGACCTCCATAGCGGTTGACACCATCATCAACCAGCGGCAGAACCATGAAGAGGGGCAAACGGTGTTCTGCGTTTATGTGGCCATTGGACAGAAAGGGTCGACGGTGGCGAACATAGTGGAACAGCTGGATAAACACGGGGCCATGGACTATACCACGGTGGTATCGGCCACTGCCAGTGACCCCGCGGCCATGCAGTTTTTTGCGCCGTTTACAGGGGCAGCCATCGGTGAGTTCTTCCGCGACACCGGCCGACATGCCCTGGTCATTTTTGATGACCTGAGCAAGCAGGCCGTATCCTACAGGGAGGTCTCCCTCCTGCTCCGGCGCCCGCCGGGCAGGGAGGCCTACCCGGGCGATGTGTTCTACCTGCATTCCCGCCTGCTGGAGCGGGCCGCGAAGATCATCGACTCAGACAGGATAGCCACCCGGATGAACGATGTGCCGGAATCCATCAGGGAGATGGTCAGGGGGGGTGGTTCACTGACGGCACTCCCCCTGGTGGAGACCCAGGCTGGTGACGTCTCAGCCTACATCCCCACCAACGTGATATCCATCACCGACGGTCAGATCTTCCTCGAATCAAACCTTTTCAATGCCGGCATCCGGCCTGCCATCAATGTGGGCGTATCGGTCAGCCGCGTCGGGGGAAATGCCCAGATGAGGGCCATGAAGAAGGTGGCGGGGACACTAAAGATTGACCAGGCACAATACCGGGAGCTGGAGGCTTTTGCCAAGTTTGGCTCAGACCTGGATGCCACCACCCGTTCGGTGCTGGACAAAGGGGCAAGGAACATGGAGCTGCTCAAACAAGGCTTGTATCAGCCCATGCCCGTCGAAGAGCAGATCATCATCATTTACTGCGGCACCAAAGGACTGCTCATGGAGCTCCCGCTGAACAAGATCAGGGCGTTTGAAAAGGAGATCCTGCCGTTGATCCGGCAGAAGGAACCGGGCCTGCTTGAGCAGATACGCAAGGGAGAGTGGAGCCAGGAGATAACAGGGCGCATAGAAGCCCTGGTCGCAGAATGCATCACTTCACTGAATCATCCCGCGAAGGATGACCAGGGGAGTGGGGACGAAAAGACACAAGCCAGCCAATAGCCAATGCCCAGCCTGAAGGAAATACGGACACGCATTGCTTCTGTACAGTCTACCAGGAAGATCACCAGCGCCATGAAGATGGTGGCTGCCTCCAGGCTTCGCAGGGTGCAGAACGATATTGTGCATCTGCGCAAGTACGCCTGGCAGCTGAAAAAAATCCTGGATGAAGTGATGGACCATGTGCCGGTTGCCGGACAAGGTCCCTTTATGAAGGAGCGGGACACTGGCGAGGTGCTCATCATCGCCCTGGGGTCCAATAAAGGGCTGTGCGGCACCTACAATGCCTTCCTCATCAGGCACTGTTTGAAAGAGCTTCGCCGACTCCGGCAGGAGGGCCACAGGGCGGTCATCATGCCGGTGGGACAAAAGCTCTGGCACTTCTTTTCCAGGCGGGAAGATACGGAGTGCCTGTCGGTGGATCACCACATCATGGAAAGGGTGGGACACGGGGCTGCCACCGAGCTGGCAGAGCTGGTGATGGACATTCACCTCAGGAGGAATTTCTCCCGCGTATTGATGGTTTATAACCGCTTCAAGAATGCGGTGGTGCACCAGCTGACCACTGAGCAGGTATTGCCCGTACCCCGCGAGGAGATGATATTTGATGAAGAGGCCATCGTGGATCCCATGGACGACATGCCCGTGATCCTTGAGCCGGACCAGGAGGCCGTGGTGGAGTACATGACCAGGAAGTTCATCCGCTACAATGTCTACCGCATCCTGCTGGATGCCTCAGCCTCTGAGCATGGCAGCCGGATGACAGCCATGCACAAGGCCACGGACAACGCCGAAGAGATTCTTAAAAGCCTCAAACTTTCCTATAACAAAGCGCGACAGGCTGCCGTGACCAGGGAGCTGATGGATATCGTGGGGGGCGCCGGACGGACCGGCAGCTAGGACGCACGGCCGCCGTTTTTTTCCTTAATGAGCTGTGCTGCAATGCTGACAGCGATCTCCCCCGGGGTTTCGCTGAATATCTTTATGCCAATGGGGGCGTGCACTTTTTCCAATTGCTCTTTGGTTGCTCCGGCCGCCTCCAGTTGCTCAAAGATGGTGCGCACCTTGCTCTTGCTGCCAATCATGCCCAGGTAGGCCAGTCCCCTGCCCAGCATCTGCGACAGGATTTGCTGGTCGGATGCATGGGACACCGTCATGATCAGTACGTGGGAGGTGGGGGGATGTTTGATGGCTTTGGCTGCATCCCTGTAGTCTATGAGTCTTTTTTCATGGGCAAAGGAGTTGGCCGCCAGGCTGTCCAGCCCCGGCCTGTCGTCCAGCACCACCACCCTGAAGTCCAGCATGCGGCAAACCTGGCTCAGGGGTAAGCTTATGTGTCCGCCACCGAAAATATACACCGTATCGAAAGGGCGCAAAATCTCTGTGTAATGCCCGTGTTCAGCCTCCTGTCCTTTTTCTGCAGGGGCTGCCTGCGCCGGATCGTTTGGATCATAAGGCTGAAACCCCCATCCTGCCTGGCTGATCCCTAAGAATAGCTCCCTGCCCCCTCTCAGCCATTCCAGCAGCTCACGCAAACGGTCCCTCTCATGGGGAAAGAGGGGCACGAAAACCTGGCTTTGCTCCCCCGCACAAATGAGGCCGGAGGCGTCTTTCCCTGCCTTTGCATCGTGTACGAGCCGCCTGGTGAAAACATCCGTGCTGGCCCCGGCCAGTTTGTCCATGGCCAGCTCCACCATTTTATACTCCATCAGTCCGCCACCAATGGAGCCGTGCCGCTGCCCGTCTGCCGAAACGGCCATCTTAAAACCCTTCTTCCCCGGACTGCTTCCGTGGGTATCTGTAACCACCATCAACATGACCGGCTGGCCGTCTGACAGCCTGCTGTGAATGAAATCCCATATCCCTGCCATAACAAATGATTTAGCCTGCTTTATTCATACGCCCTGCATCTGACCTGGATAAAAGCATGAATAATGCATGTTACACTGTGCAAAGTGTAAAAATACTGTTTTTTTGGCCATCCGCTCTCCCGTTGCCCGGCAGATGGGGAATTATCCGGCAGGGATACGCGTTCAATGCACAAAAAAATTATATCTTTAGCCCGGACAAGAAAGGAGGATCTATGAGCAATTATTCTGAGATACTGGGACTGGCCAGGCAATACAGGGAGTATACCGCAGAGAACCTGGGTGCCCTCATACGATGCAAGTCCCTCAGCCTTCAGGAGGAGCTTGTGCAGCAAGAACTCATGCGACAGATGCGGAAGGCAGGATTTGACGAGGTGCGCATGGACAAGCTGGGCAATGTGATTGGCAGGCTGGGCTATGGCAGCCGGGTGATAGCCTTTGATGCACACATGGATACGGTTGACCTGGGTAATATGTCGGACTGGGACTTTGACCCCCTTTGCGGGGAGATCCGCGATGATCATGTACTGGGACGCGGCAGTGTGGATCAAAAAGGGGGGGCGGCCTGCTTTGTGACGGCCGGGCGGATACTGAAAGAGATGGCCTTTGACAGGGACATGAGCCTGTACTTTGTCGGCAGCGTGATGGAGGAGGATTGCGACGGTCTCTGCTGGAAGTACCTGGTGGAAGAGGAAGGTCTTCGCCCGGAGATGGTGGTGGTGACAGAGCCCACGAACCTGAATATATACCGTGGTCATCGCGGCAGGATGGAGATGCATGTGAACTTCTACGGCCTGTCCTGTCACGGATCAGCCCCCGAGCGGGGTAAAAACGCCATTTACATGGCTTCAGCAGCGGCCCTGGAGATAGAAAAACTCAATCACAGGCTGCCTGCCCACGACTTCCTGGGCAAAGGCAGCATCACCATATCGGAGATCATCTCTGGTAGCCCCTCCCTTTGTGCAGTGGCCGACTACGCGCGGCTGCACCTGGACAGGAGGCTCAGCTGGGGTGAAACAAAAGAGAGCGCCCTGGGCGAAATCAGGGAGCTCATCGGCGGGATGAAAGCCGATGTGGAGGTGTTGGAATACAAGGAGAAGGCCTTCACAGGCTTTTCCTATGGAATGGAAAAGTATTATCCCACCTGGATGATCCCCGAAGAGCACCCGGTGATTCAGTGTGGAAACCGGGTGTTCGGACAACTGTTTCAGCAGGATGCCCTGATCGATAAATGGACCTTTTCCACCAATGGCGTGGCCATCAACGGACTTTACGGAATCCCGGTTCTTGGTTTTGGACCGGGCAACGAGGTGCTGGCCCACGCCCCCAATGAAATGGTCCCCATTAACCACCTGGAAAAAGCGGCAGCTTTCTATGCTGCCCTTGCCCTTGAAATATAGTGTTCTTATGTACAGTCAGTTGTCATCGGCTATTGAAGCCATCCAAGGGGCAAAGACCACTTTGCACCAGAAAGATTTTTTGTTGACCTGGGAGAAAAGCAGGGAGGACCTGGAGATGATACTGGAGGTGGCGGCGTTGCTAAGTACCATGCGACGGCACAATATCTCCACCAGGGTATACGATTCGGGTCTGGCGGTGTCCAATTTCAGGGACAAGTCCACCCGCACCCGCTTTTCCTTTGCTTCAGCCAGCAATATGCTGGGTTTAAGTGTACAGGATCTTGACGAGGAGAAGTCCCAGATAGCCCACGGGGAGACGGTCAGGGAAACAGCCGCCATGATTTCTTTTTTGACCGACTTCATTGGCATCCGCGATGACATTTACCTGGGGGAGGGCAACCGTTACATGCGTGAGGTGGCCGCTTCACTGGATGAGAGCCATGCCCACGGTGTGTTGCCCATACGTCCCGGGGTCATCAACCTGCAATGCGACATGGACCATCCCACGCAGTCCCTGGCCGACCTCATGCACCTGAAGCACCAGTTCGGATCGCTGGAGGCCCTGCGCGGAAAAAAGATCGTCATGAGCTGGGCCTACTCCCCCAGTTACGGCAAGCCACTGTCTGTTCCCCAGGGGATCATCGCCCTGATGACCCGTCTTGGGATGGATGTCCACCTGGCCTACCCCGAGGGCTATGGCCTGATACCCGATATCACGGAGATGGCCCGCAGACAGGCGGCTGAAAGCGGTGGCTCCTTCGCTGTGCACCACGACATGGGGGAAGCCATGAAGGGTGCCCATATTGTGTATCCCAAAAGCTGGGCCCCCTACCATATCATGGAAAAACGAACGCAATGGCTCAAAGAGGGTAACACGGTGGCTCTCCGGGAGCTGGAAAGGGAGTGCCTGGACAACAATGCCAAATACGTGGACTGGGAGTATGGCAGACGTCACAAAGCCCTGACAAACAATGGAGATGCCTTGTACATGCATTGTCTACCAGCCGATATCTCCGGTGTGTCCTGCGAGAGGGGAGAGGTGGAGGCGGATGTATTTGAGGCTGCGCGCCTGCAGACCTATATGGAAGCCGGATACAAACCCTATGTCATTGCAGCCATGATGTGGTGCTACCGGTTTGAGTCGCCCGCACTGGCATTAAAAAAACTGCTGGAGCGAAACAAAGGCAGGCTGGACATCGTTTAACAGCTGGGAACATTGGTTTCCCGAATACCCTAATAAGTAAAGTGATGATAAGCAAACAACCGCTCTATGTGAAGCTGCCCATGGTGCTGCTCACCATTACCCTCACCGTGGGCATCATGATCTATGCCAAGGGCATTTTGGTGCCCCTGATGATATCCGGCCTGCTGGCCGTTCTGATTAGTCCGCTCTCCTCCTGGCTGGAGAGCAAACGCTTCCCGCGGCTGCTTGCTGCATTTACCAGCCTGATCGTGTTGATCGGCTTTTTGTTCGGACTGGCCTATTTCTTCTATAACCAGCTGATCGGCTTTGCAGATGAGATTTACCTGCTGGAGCGGCGCATGACGGAGTTTTTACGCACCTTCAACGAATTCACCGAGCAACACATTGAGGGAGCCGTGCCCATTTCCTTTGACAACATCCAGTCGGCAGCCTTCAACTACTTGTACGACAACATGGCCAGCCTGACGCAGGGGGTGATCGCCACAGCCACCACCCTTACCATCATTTTTATTATCCCCATTTATATATTTTTATTCCTCTACTTCAGGCAATTTCTCATCGAGTTTATCAAGCGCGCATTCCCGGAAAATGACCAGGATAAAGTGCAGACCGTCATCCATAAGGTGAAAAGGGTGGTTCAGAACTATATCGTGGGGATGCTCATCGTGATCGTGATCCTTGCAGTTCTGAACAGCATCGCCCTCTTTAGCTTTGGCTTGCGGCATGCCCTTTTGTTTGCCGTATTTGCCGCCCTGCTCAACGTGATTCCCTTCCTTGGGCCTTTCATAGCCGCGACCTTGCCCATCGTCTACGCCCTGCTCACCAAGGATTCCCTCTGGTATCCCTTCGGAATCTTTCTCTCTTTTTACATCATACAGCTGGCTGAAAGCAACTTCTTTACCCCAAAGATCGTGGGGGGGAAGGTGTCAATGAATCCCCTGATGACCATCATAGCCCTCCTCATAGGTAACTTCATATGGGGGCTGGCCGGCATGATCCTGTTCATTCCCGGGATGGCCATGATGAAAGTGATATTTGATGAGATACCGGGTCTGGAACCCTATGGTTTCCTCCTGGGCGACACAAAAAGAGTCAGGGCCGATGATATTTCTGATAAGCCCATTGCCGAAAGACTGGGCATGGTCGGTAAAAAGTCGAAATAAGTGCACGAATGATCCACCGGCACCCGGGGACTGACTGGTCATCCATGGCCCTCAGCCTGCGGGAAGAAAACCAGGCGGATAGTTGATCTTCTCCAGGGAGAGTCCGCGCGCCGGGGCTGAGTAACCCGCCGCCCCCCGGTCTTTGGCTTCAATGATACGCCGGAAGGCTGCCGTGTCATGCTTTCCCAGTCCAACATCCACCAGGCTGCCCACGATCGCCCTCACCATATTGCGCAAAAAGCGGTCTGCCCTGATCCTGAAGCACAGGAGGTGCTCATGGCGTTCCCAACGGGCCTCCTCTATGCTACATATATGTGTTTTTACCTGCGTGTTGGAACGGGCAAAGCTGCTGAAGTCTTCATATTCCAGCAAAAGTGCGGCTGCCTCCTGCATGGCCGGCAGGTTCAGCTGCCGTTCAATGAGCCAGGCCCTGTCGGCCAAAAATGGGTCTTTCCTGGTGCAGATATTGTAGTGATAGGTGCGGTTGATTGCATGGAAGCGCGCATGGGCATTGCCCTCGACGGGCAGGATTTGTTGCAGTGCGATGGATGGGGGCAATATCCTGTTGCATTTGTAAATCAGCTGGGCCAATTCATCCTGGTGGATTGCCCGCTCAAGGGTGAAGTGGGCATAGAATTCACGGGCATGGACCCCGGTATCGGTTCTTCCGGCGCCAGTGAGGCGGATATTCTCACGCAGGAGCAAGGTGAGTGCGGACTCCAGCTCAGCCTGCACACTCGGAGAGGTAGGTTGCACCTGCCAGCCGCAAAAATCGGTCCCCATGAAAGATAACCGAATGAAATACCTGTGCTGCTCCTGGTTCATCGCAAAAACAATGTCTGTGTAAAAGTAGAATAAATCCAGGGTACAAAAAAATGTCCCGTGCCTTCAATTATTTCGTATTTTCGCCTTCGGGCGACAAACCGAGAGTCAGGGGTGCCCCTTTTTTACTCAACTCAGATCATTTATGGCTAGAATCAGGATCCTGGACAAGGAGTTCGACAAGAATATTCCTTATGAGCGCATCGAGGCGGCCGTGAGGGATATGTCCGCCCGCATATATGATGACTACCAGGGCAGGCAGCCCCTGTTTCTTTGTGTGCTGAACGGGGCATTCATGTTTGCGGCGGACCTGTTTAAGCATTACCCGGACCCGTGCGAGATCAGCTTCATCAAACTATCTTCTTACCGCGATACACAATCCACCGGCGAAGTGAAGACACTCATCGGCCTGGACAAGGACATTGGGGGGCGTGAGGTGATCATCCTGGAGGACATCGTAGACACCGGCATCACGGTGGCTCACCTGGTGGAGGATCTGACGCGCTATCAACCGGCCAGCATCAGGCTGGCCACCCTGCTGCTTAAGCCCGACGCTGTGCAGACCGATGTGAAACCCGATTACGTGGGCCTGGAGATCCCCAATGACTTCATCGTTGGTTATGGCCTGGATTATAACGGGTTTGGAAGGAATTACAAAGACATTTACAAGATCACTGATCAATCATGACCAATATCTCCGGACCGATGCCGGGGGAAAACTTTTTGCATATGCTGAATATTGTAATTTTTGGTCCGCCGGGCTCCGGTAAAGGCACACAGTCGGCCCGTATCGTTAAGAAGTATGACCTGATCCATCTGTCCACCGGGGATATGATGAGGGAAGAGATGAAAAATGACACCCCCCTGGGCCGGGAAGTCAGGGGTTACATTGACAAGGGTTTGCTTGTACCGGATGAGGTTGTGCTCAAAGAGATAGACATGCACATCAACAGGCACCTGGACAAGCCTGGTTTTATCTTTGACGGCTTCCCCCGCACCATCGTGCAGGCCAGGGCGCTGGACCAGATGCTGGAGGCGGAAGGCCTGCCTATCAGCCTGGTTATTTCGGTGGATGTGGAGGAAGAGGAGCTGTTTAAACGCATGATGGGACGTGGGGAGGACTCCGGCCGGAGTGACGATGCAGAGCACATCATCAGGCGTCGCCTGGAGGTGTACAAGGAGCAGACCCTGCCCCTGATATCCTATTATATGGAGCAGGGCAAGATCGCGAGCATCAATGGCATGTCGCCCGTTGACCAGGTGTTTGACAAGATCACCAGGGCCATTGACACCTACCTGGAAAGCCAAACCGTGCTCCCTGTGGTGGACTGACCATTTTTGACGTCATTGTATGATTGAACCCAGTATGCCTGGTCCGGCCTGGTTTGCCGGGCCTTTGTATTTGCGACTGTTTGTTGCAGGAAGGATCCCAGCAGGATGAACGCCAATTTCATTGACTATATAAAGGTTTGCTGCCGCTCGGGTAAGGGAGGGGCCGGTTCTGCCCACCTGAGGCGCGAGAAATTCGTGCCCAAGGGTGGTCCTGACGGTGGTGACGGGGGGCGTGGCGGCCACATCCTGTTGCGCGGTAACAGCCACTTGTGGACCCTGTTGCACCTGAAGTATACCCGGCACCTGGTCGCCGGACCCGGTGGAGCGGGGGGGAAGCAGCGAAGCAGCGGTGCTTCCGGAAAGGATGTGGTGGTGGAAGTTCCCCTTGGCACGGTGGTTAAGGAGGCCGGCACTGGCCAGCAGGTGGCCGAAATAACGGATGACGGACAGGAGGTTGTGTTGCTGAGAGGTGGTAAGGGGGGCCGTGGAAATGTGCACTTCAAATCGAGCACGCGGCAAACGCCACGATATGCTCAGCCCGGAGAGTCCGGCCAGGAGAAATGGTTTGTATTGGAACTCAAGGTCCTTGCCGATGTGGGACTGGTGGGCTTCCCCAATGCCGGCAAGTCGACGCTGCTGTCGGTTGTGAGTGCAGCCAAGCCCGAGATCGCCAATTATCCTTTCACCACCCTGGTGCCCAACCTGGGGATGGTGGCCTACCGCGACCAACGCTCATTTGTGATGGCAGACATCCCTGGCATCATTGAGGGGGCCCATAAGGGCAAGGGGTTGGGTCACCGCTTTTTGCGACACATTGAAAGGAATGCCCTCTTGCTGTTCATGGTACCTGCCGACAGCGAGGATATCCCCAATGAATTTCACATCCTGCTCAGGGAACTCAGGGCATACAAGCCCGAGCTGCTGGATAAGCAAAGGCTGCTGGCTGTGAGCAAATGTGATCTGCTCAGCAGGGAATCACTCAATGAGCTGAAAGAGGTCCTGTCGAAGAGCCTGCCCGATACCAGGCAAGTGTTCATATCCTCCCACACCCAGATGGGCATCCAGCTGATGAAGGATACGCTGTGGAGCATGATGGCCGGCGGTGATGATGCCGCAGAATGGGATCAGAAATAGCCTGACAGCTTGCCATCAATTTTATTCACCCGGATCCGGCACACGGTGACGTTATTCACAGCGGGTGCATTGTAGCTGAACTCTTTGGCCGTATACTTCTTCATGGTCACGTTCAGTATCCTGACTTTCTCATCGTAATCGTCAATGAACTCCACCTCACCATAGGCCAGTACGCTGCGGTATCTCATGCCATAGCTGCAGGCAACCCCTTCGTTTCTGTGGAAAAGCTGGTGGTCGGTGCTGAAAGCAACACAAACGGCGGGGTTGTTTCGCATTACGCCAATCTTCTTGCCCTGGGGGGCCATATGCAGGTAAATGCTGCCCTCCTCGTAGCCAAAGTTAAACGGCAGCACGTAAGGCTTTCCTTCCTGGTCTACCATCCCAACGTAACAGGTGTCGCATTGGTCGATGATCTCCCGGATCTTCTGTGGGTTCTGTATCAGGTTTGTTGCCATTATTCACTGGGTATTATTATTGGGTCATTGATTGGGATCAAAAGGTGCCGGTGTCAGATGACACTCAACAGCTTGGAGAATATGATCATCAGCACCAGGGCCAGGGGATACACCGTGGCGTAACCCAGGGAGGCAGCGTCGGTTTCCGTTTTGGAGTCGGCTGCCGCCAGTCCCGGGGTACTGGTCATGCTTCCTGCCACCACCCCCAGGAGTGTGGCGAAGTTAATATGCAAAACGTAGTGACCGATCAGCGTGGTGATCACCATTGGCAGCACCGTGATCATCACCCCGGTGTAGAGGAGGGTCCACCCGTACTCGAGCAGGGCGTCGGCGATATGTGCGCCGGCGTGGGTTCCCACGGTAGCCAGGAACATCAGGAGTCCCAGCTGCCTGAGCAGGTTGTTGGCACCGCCGGACATGCTCCATATGATGGGGCCTGTCTTGCCCATTTTGCTCAGTAAGAGGGCAGCGGTAAGGACTCCGCCCGTGGTGCCCAGGGCAAATTCAAAGAAACCGAAGACGGGAAAATTGATGGCCCCCAGGAGGACACCGATGATGATGCCCAGGCTGATGGGGAGAAAGTTGGTTTCGCTGAGCCGTTTTTCGTTGTTGCCCAGCAACTGCATCACCTTGGGCATGTTCTCTTCGTCGGCAGCCAGCAGGACTTTGTCCCCGAAGCGCAATGTACTGCCTGCTTTGGGGGAGATGTCTATGCCACTGCGGCGTATGCGGGTGATGGTGGCCCCGTAGTAGGCTGTCAGGTTCAGTTCACTGAGGCTCTTATTGATCACCTCCTTGCAGGTGACCAGCACCCAGTTGATCTTGTGTCCGCTCGCCCTGGGGATCTTCCTTTCTGTGCGCGGACCAATCATCAGCTCCACCTTTTCCAGGGCCTGGTCCGTGCCCACAAACTTGACGATGTCTCCCAGGTACAGGCGTGTGTTTTCACCCGGTGCATAAACCTTGTCCCCGTGCTTTATCCGGCTGATGATGGCCCTGGTCATGGTGCCCACCCCAATCTCACGGATGCTTTTCCCGTCGATGTTCTTGTTCCTCACAATGAAATTCTGGGCGCTCACCCTGGGGTGCTCGGCGTGGGCCTTCTCAAGGTACTGCTTCTCTTCCCTTTTCATGTCGACGCGCAGGATCAGCGGCAAAAGGTGGATGGTGAGGATGGCCATCACTGCGCCGGCGGGATAGACCACACCATAGCCTATGGAAGGCACTGTGGACCCGGACATGTCAATGGCTGCAGCCAGGCCCGAGGTGCTGGTTAATGCGCCGTTGAAGATACCGACACCCAGGTGCGGGTCCAGGTTGAACAGCCGGGTGGTGGCAAAGCTAAGGGCCGCCGCTGTGCTGATCAGCAGCAGGCAAACACTCAAAAACTGCCTGCCGGTCTTTCGGAAAGCATCAAAAAAACCTGGTCCGGTCTGGATGCCAATGGTGAAAATGAAAAATACCAGGCCAATGGTTTGGAACGCCACCGGTACCATGATACCATAGTGCCCCATGATGAGGGCTACAAAGACCACGGCCGAGAGATCAAGGGAAAATCCTCGAAACTTTACGTTTCCCAGGATGATGCCGAGGGTGATGATCAGGAAGAGGGCGAAGTATCCTTCATACAAAAGATCCGTCATGGCATGCAGGCTTGAACGTTAGCATCCGGTCATCCTTGTCCGGATGGTGGTAACAAAGTTAATTCTTCTTTTATAACCACCTGATGCCCTTTGCCGATATTTTATTACCTTGCCCGCTTGAAGTTAAACATGTACTGTACTTATGGGGACCCCTGATGCGATCGTTCTGTTCTGGTTCCGCCGCGACCTCCGCCTGCACGACAATAAAGCCCTTTACCAGGCTTTACAGCGTGGCAGGCCGGTTTTGGCGCTGTTTATATTTGATGATGATATACTGGCCACCCTGCCGGCCGGTGATCACCGTCTGGGCTTTATTTACAAGAGGCTGGGGGAGATGGACAAAGCGCTGAGGAAGCATGGTGGCTCCCTGGTGATACGCCGTGGCAGGCCTGGACAGGTGATCCGTTCTTTGCTGGAGCAATACCCCATTGAGGCCATTTACTGTAACGCAGATCACGAAGCCTATGGCATTGAGCGCGATGCAAAGATTGCCGCATGGTGCAAGAGGGCCGGCACTGCCTTCCATACCAGCGTGGATCACCTTGTAATGGACAGGGATGAAGTGTTGAAGTCCGACGGCACGCCTTACCACGTTTTTACCCCTTACAGCCGACGCTGGAGGCAGGTGCTCAGCCGGGAACACCTAAGGGAGCATGACCCTGGTCAGCTCCTGGCCCTTGTCATGGAAGCAGGTGAAAAGGAATTCCCCGGCCTGGAGGCCCTGGGTCTTGCGGCTGCAGACCTGGAAGCACCGCCATTACGGGTCGACAAGGAGGTGATCAGCGCTTATCACCTGCACCGCGATTATCCTGCACGGCAGGGGTGCACCCGCCTGGGCGTGCACCTGCGCTTTGGCACCATCAGCATACGCCACCTGGTGAAGAAAGCCCTGGAATGGAACGACACCTTTTTGAACGAGCTGATCTGGCGCGAGTTTTATGCCATGATAATGTGGTACTATCCACATGTCGTCACCCGGGCCTTTAAGCCTGCTTACGACCGCATCGAATGGCGCCGGGATGAGGAGGGGTTTTTACGCTGGAAGGAGGGACGCACAGGCTACCCCATGGTGGATGCGGGAATGCGTCAGCTGGCTGCAACGGGCTATATGCATAACCGTTTGCGCATGATCACCGCCAGCTTCCTGAGCAAGCACCTGCTCATCGACTGGCGCTGGGGTGAGGCCTGGTTTGCCCGCCTGCTGTTCGACTATGAATTGTCATCCAATAACGGGGGATGGCAGTGGAGCGCCGGCACAGGTTGCGATGCCGCGCCATATTTTCGTATCTTTAATCCGGCAAGCCAGCAAAAAAAGTTTGATCCGCAGGGTGCCTTTGTCAGGCAGTGGCTTCCCGAACTGGACAGCGCCCGTTACCCTGCGCCCATGGTTGATCACGGTGCGGCACGCAAGAGGTGCCTGCAGGTTTACAAGGAGGCTTTGGAGAGGTGATGCAGCAAACAGTCAACATATCCTATAATGACCTGGCCGGCATTTTACGTGCCAGGCCCTTTGATGCCCTTCCCGGCATGGAGATACAGCTGGAAATGGCCCCAACGAACCGCCGGAACGAGATCAGGGCGCGGGGAAGCGGGCAATCACCGGTGAAAAGCAGCGTATTGCTGCTTTTGTATCCCGGAGAACGCGGGGAGCCCCTGATGGTTTTCATTCAGCGACCCCGTTACGATGGGGCGCATAGCGGACAGATCGCCTTTCCGGGCGGGCGATATGAAAGCACCGACAAGGACCTGGAGCAAACCGCCCTGAGGGAAGCACAGGAGGAAGTGGGGGTGGATCCGGACAGGGTGGAGGTGATCGGCGGACTCACCCCGCTTTACATACCACCCAGCAATTACATTGTGAGTCCCTTTGTGGGGCTGACCGACCGCAGGCCGGCGTTTGTTCCTGATAAAAAGGAGGTGGACAGGCTGCTTGAGTTGCCCCTGCCAGCCTTCCGGGAAAGGAATAACAAGCAGATGAGGGCCATTACCCTGTCCACCGGCATACGGCTTCAAACGCCCTGTTTTGTCATTCACGGAGAGATGATCTGGGGTGCCACTGCCATGATAATGGCTGAATTCCTGGCGCTGTCAGAAGGGATCACTGGCAGCTGAATGACGCCAGGCAAGCAGCGGGTGTATCTGTACGATCAGCGTGGCCGCCTGAAAGAAGAAACATGGTATGAATGAAGAAAGGGGGCTGTTGTGGCCCCCTTTCCGTGATGTCCGTGTAATGACTTGCGGGCACTGGTGCCCTTCATTGAATGCTTATTTGACTGTGTCCACAATGGCTTTGAACGCATCGGGATGGTTCATGGCCAGGTCGGCCAGCACCTTGCGGTTGATTTGTATATCCTTGGCATTCAGTTTACCAATAAACTGGGAATAGCTCATGTCGTATTGCCTGACGGCGGCATTGATACGCTGGATCCAGAGTTTCCTGAACTCTCTTTTTTTGGTGCGCCTGTCGCGGTAAGCATAGGTCAACCCTTTTTCGTAAGTGTTTTTAGCTACTGTGTAGACATTTTTTCTGGCACCGAAGTAGCCCTTGGTAAGCTTTAACAGCTTTTTTCTTTTGCGCCTTGCGGCGACTTTATTTACTGATCTTGGCATAATTTTTAGTTTTTTTTGTTAAGCGTTTTCCTCTACAGGGAAAAACTTGTCTTGCTTTAACAAAGGTTAATAATAGTCAGAAACTGAATTACATGGCCAACATTGCCTTGATGTTTTTCTCATCGGCTTTGTGCACCAATGTAGTTTTTGTCAGATTTCTTTTTCTCTTTTTGGTTTT
>SKNE01000135.1 GCA_007120675.1 Bacteroidales bacterium | reverse complement strand
CTGGAGGTCTCCTGCATGAGGGTGTCGTAAAAGACCACGTGGATGCCGTCGGGCATCTCCAGGAAGTTCTCTTCCCCCTGGAAACGGTCCATCTGTCCGGCGTGCATGATCATCCGCACATGCCCGTGGTCACTATAGATGATCTCCACATTGAAGGCGGACTCGACGGGGCCTTCTTCCTCCCTGGTAATGGTTTCGATGGTTTCCAGGTCCCCCCGGCACGAAAAAAGCACCGCCAGGACCCCGAGGGTGACGATGCTTCGTAATATGATTTTTGCCATCATGCTCACCGGCCCTGTTTTACCTGGCCCTGATCCGTGTGCTCCTGTTGATCCAGCATTCTACCATATAGCTGTCTCCTTCAGAATATCCGTGGAAGAAGATGTCTTCTCCATCGGGGAAGTATTGACGGAAGGTGTTGGCCAGCTGACGGGCCCTTTCCTTCACTGCGTCGTCCTCAGCCACGCTGAGTGCCTGGTTGAATTTATCCACGGCAGGCCAGAAGGCTGTCTTTTTTGTGAAATCATCGTCTCCGCACTCAGCAGCGCTGGCAGCATACATTTCACCGATCAGTATCAGGGGCCTTCCGTCGTTGGGGGCTGCCTCATTTGCCAGTCGCGCATAGCGGCGGGCCTGTGGCAGCTGGCGCAGCTGCCGGAAGCTGATCTCCGCCATCAGCCAGTAGGAGCGGAAAATGCGGTCCTGGTGTGCTTCGGCATCCTCCTCTGAATAAAGATCCGCTGCCTGCTGAAAATAGCGGAGGGCCGCCTCATAGTGTTCACGCGTGTTTTCCAGGCGCGCCATCAGGAAGGCCGACTCGGCACCCGGCTGTATCTCATGCAGCTTCTCCGTGGCCAGGTAGTAAAGCTCTTCGTTGGTACAACCCGCATTGTCCAGCATTTCGGTGATGCGCTCCAGGAGCTCCACGTCATCCGGATTCTCTTGGAAACGGGGGGCAAACACCCTTGTCAGGGCTTCACAGGTGGCATAAGGCTCAAACAGGGAGCGGATGTTGTTTTTTGCGGGCACAAAGAAGCGTTCGTCTTCGGGGTTGTGCTCCAGGTTGTAGTCGATGATGTCGGTGGCCCTGTCAAATCCCTCGATGATGGCGTCGGGCTCCAGCAGGCCGGCTTCCACCAGGCGAATGGTGGACTGAAAGTTGATGATCAGCACGGGGGCTTCGGTGCCCATCCCCTGCAGCTCGATGCTGCGCTCTGTCATCTCATGAAGCTCCTGTACGTCTTTGGGACGAAGCTGGTAGAGGCGTGCCGCCTTACGGCCAAGCACATACCCCTCGTTCCCAAAATAGTCTATTCGGCGGTCATAAATCATCATCAGGGTGTCCACCCAGGCATCGCGACGCTCCGGATCTGTTTCCTGGTTATAAAAATGCTGGGCCATGGCTGCCCCGTGCAGGTAAATATTGCGGGTTGCCCTGGGACAGCTCTCAAACATGTACCTCCAGGGTTCCCACGCCATTTCAAAATTCCTTTGCCTGTGATATTCCGCATACAGCGACCAGTTCCTTACACACTGCACACTGTCCTCACCATAGCGCTGATCGGTGTCCTGCAGGTGATGGCTCATATCGGGTGCGGCGGACGAAGCCGGCGAAGAGACCGATCCAAGTGCTGCTGTTGCGATCACCAGGGCCATGGCGGCCATGGCGATAGATTTCATTGCTTTCATGAGACGATATTTGTGTTCGTATTAATTAGGCGACTTGCACGAAGCGCTCATCACAGGAACACCCTTCTGATGAACCAGCGTTCGTATATATTGATACCGATATTCAGCCGGTAGAAATTCTCTTCCATGGGATGGGTGTCGGCAACCCCGCGGCGGCTGTACTCAAACTGGATGTTCAATGCGGACAGGCTGCCCCTTATTGGTATTGTAGTACCAAAACTTATGCCAAACTCGTTGAGGGTTTCTCCCAGGGGCATGAAGTATGATTGTCCGTACCGTAGTCCGGCGCTATACTGCATGCGGTGGAAAAAGGTGGGAAAGGTCTCCGGAACGGGCCTGTAGCGGACACCCGCAGCCACCCTGTAACTGTCATTGAACGTGTCCGGCTTATCCAGGAAGCGGAAGTCTTCCCAGTTTTGCCACTGGTAGTCAATGCCCGCCGCCCAGCTCGTGTTGAGGCGTGCAAAGACGCCAAACCCGTAATAGCCGGGCAAGCTGAGCCGTTCATCATCCATTTCAATGTGTGCGATGGTGTCGAACCGTGGTTCACCCAGCAGCCTTCTCCTCAGGGTTTCCGTACTGCTGAGGCCCACCTCCTGGCTACCGGCATAGGTGATGCCCAGTGTGATGTGCCTGTGATCGCTGAAGCGGTGGTGATACTGCATGCCAAAACCGAGTGTCCATCCCGACACCTGGTTGGCATTGGTCAGGTTGGTTTGGAACACGCCGGCAGAATCTGACTTTACGGAAGCCTCATAGGCCAGGCGTCCGAACAGGTAGTTGACATTGACACCCAGGGAGAGTCCCCGCAGCGGTTCAAAGGCGCTCCCGATGAACAGCTGGTTAAGTCCCCCACTCCCCTCATACAAATAGTTGACCATGCCCGCTTCGGGGTGGTCCTCGAAGTCACGTATGCGATAGCCCACCTGGCTATAGGGCTTCAGTCCCGCCGCGAACGACCACCAGCGTGTCACCGGGAAGCCGAGGCTGATGTTTCCCAGGGAGACATAATCGGACTGCTGCGTGATATCGCTGGTTCTTTGTTCGTAAAAGTGGGCAAACAGGGTGGTTTCAAACACGAAGGATGTGGAGTCGAGGGCTGCGTAGGAGGCTGGGTTCACATCATTGATGGACACATTGCTCCGGTACGCCTGGCTCAGTGAGCCCATGCCCATGTTTTGCATGTACTGGTTATGGCGCAGCTCTCCCAGTCCAAAAACCGAGTAAGGCATGTTGATCGCGCCCTGGGCCATGGCCTTTTCGGGGGTAAGCAGTACGATAAAAGACGCCAGCAGAGCCGCTATTGTCCACAGGGAGCGCTTAAGCATTGTATTCTAACATTTGGTTCAATCCGTGCAGCACGATATTTTCGACTGCAAATATCCTATTTTTTAGCTTTTTATCAAAAACTTTTATATCTCCCCCGCTGAGTATGACGTTAAATAATCTTATTTTCCCGCGGTAACGGTCGATCAAGCCATCGATTTCGGCCAGCATGCCGCAAATGACGCCGGCCCGGATAGCCTCCCGGGTTGTTTGTCCGGGGATCTCCGGGGCCGAGGTATCTTCGGTACGCTTACGGGGGGCTTCCCCTGGTTGTTTTTGCCTTCTTTCGTCCACTGCCGTTCCCCCGCCGGCAGGTGCGGCTGCCATGATCCCGGGATCTACCAGCGGCAGTTTCCCGGTGAAATGGTGCAGGGATTTCAGCCTCATGTGCAGGCCGGGTGAAATGGTGCCACCCAGGTACTCCCCGGCCTCACTGACCAGGTCGGTGGTGAGACAGGTACCGGCATTGATCACCAGCACATTGTTGCCTGGAAACAGGTGGAAGCCCGCCACTGCCGCTGCCAGCCGGTCAGTGCCCAGTGTCTCCGGGCTGCGGTAACCCATTTTCAGCGGATGCCCCAGGTGGGGTCCGGCCAGGAGCGTGTTGATGCCCCGGCTGCTGGTCAGCTCCACGGTGCTGTCGTCTCGCCGGACAGTCGACACGATGGCCTTGTCAACGGGGTATTCCCGCAGCAAATCATCCAGCTCAACGGCCCCAAACTCTTTGTTCACCCACAGCTTTTGCAGGCGTCCCTCCTGGAAAACGGCTGCCTTGCAGAGGGTGTTTCCTATGTCAATCACCAGTTTGTTCAATGCAACAAGGTTTATAAAGTGAGCCAATGGTCCCCATTACCAGGCTAGAACCCCTGTTGTTGCCACTGTATGGCCGTTCTGTGCAAACCAAGGGTTTTTGTAGTGTTTTTAATAATGTTTAGAATATTCATCATAAACATATTATGTTTTTTAATGTAGAGTGACTGCCTGGTTCTTTATTGGCAAAAATCACTGTATTTCAATGGGCATTTCCTGCACTGGGATACTGTTTG
>SKNE01000011.1 GCA_007120675.1 Bacteroidales bacterium | reverse complement strand
TCCGCGTCCGAGCGGGCGATCTGGCAGAGCACCTGGCCGGTGATCGGCGACGCGTTCTCGAAATACCTGCCGTTCTTCGGGGCGACGAACGCGCCGCCGATGAAGTTGTCGTAGCGGGTCTTGAACGGTGCCTTCTTCATCTGGAAATGCAGCATTTCGCTCATCGTTCGTCTCCCTGATTGGATCGGCAGCGCGCGGTGCCGTCGCGAGTTGGGCAAGCATTGCCATTGGAGCTTCTTCGGCAGCGTGATGCTACAGTTTCAGGCGGCCAAGTCAATCGGTATCGGGGTCCGCAAGTTGGAAAGCATTTGCCGGCCATCGACCTTCGACTTCTTGGTCAGTCGGCTCGATCCGAGCAAAGATCAGCGGCTTCTGCTCAGGCGTCGGCGCTACGAATTGAACAACACATCCGCCCAACTCTTTTCGTGTTACCAGTCCGGCCCGACGTGTCGTGCTACGTTCAACTCAATGTAACGGTGGGGCGCGGGGAGGATCATCCTCCCCGCTTGTCTTGCTTTTCTTTTTTTCAGCTCAGGGCGCTGATGACGTCGTCGGTGTTGGTCACGAGGGCGACGTTTTGGAGAGCGTAGTCGATGCTGGCGTGGTGCCAGTCGGCGTTCATGGTGGCGCAGCCGTCTTCGGGGATGACCATGATGTAGCCTTTGTCGGCGCCGGTGCGGGCGGTGTGTTCGATGGACATGTTGGTCCAGGCACCGGTTTCGATGAGGATGTCGCGGGCTTCGGCTTTGAGGATGGTCTCGAGGTTGGTGCCTTCGAAGGCGCTCATGCGCATTTTTTCGACGACGTGGTCGCCGGGCCGGGGCTCGAGGCCTTCGACGGGGGCTGCACCCCAGGTGTTGCGGACGAGGGCGTGGTTGTCGACGACGCCTTCGAAGAGGGGGGCGTTCAGGGTCATGCCGGGAGCACCGGGGGCGACGAGGTAGTGGACGTGGATGACGGGGATGCCGAGGTCGCGGCAGCGGGCGGCGAGCCTCGCGATGTTGGCAATCGCGTTCTGCTCGCGGCAGTGGGCGGGGCTGCCGGAGGAGGCGAAGGCGCCGCCTTCCATGACAACGTCGTTTTGCATGTCCTGGATGATCAGCGCACAGCGGCGGGCGTCGAGGCGGAGGGGTTCGTCGCTCGTCGGGGCGGCGGCCGACTTCCGGGCGCTGCTGGTGGCGCGCATGAAGGGTTCGTTTCTGGGGCCGACCTTCACCGGGATGGCGTAGACGCTGGTCGAGGCGCAGACGTAGAGGGTGCGCCAGTCATCGCCGCCCCAGTGGAGGTTGGCGGCGAGCTCCGGGATGGCGACCTTGCCGATCAGCTTGCCGGTGGGGGCGTAGACCCAGAGGCCGCCGGGTGCGGTGACCCAGACATTGCCCGAGGCGTCGCATTTCATGCCGTCGGGGACGCCGGGTTTCAGGCTGTCGCGGATGCCGGCGGCGAAGATCCGGCCGTTCTTCAGCTGGCCGTTGGTTTCGACCTCGAAGACGCGGATATTGGCCTGTTCGGTGTCGTTGACGTAGAGCAGGCGTTCGTCCGGGGAGAAGCAGAGGCCGTTGGGCATGGTGAAGAGGTAGCGGTCGACCACCAGTTCGGGCTCCCCTCCCGGGCGGTGATTCGGGGGCAGGCGGAACACACCTTGCCAGCCGAGTTGGCGCGGGCGTTCGACGCCGAAGCCCGGCATGCGGCCGTACCAGGGGTCGGTGAACCAGATCGAGCCGTCGCTCTTCACACAGATGTCGTTCGGGCTGTTGAGCTCGCGGCCTTCGTAGTGGCTGCAGAGGACCTCGCGCCGGCCGTCGGGGCTGAAGCGGGTGACGCTGGAGGTCGAATGCTCGCAGACGAGCAGGTTCAACCGCGCGTCATAGGTCATGCCGTTCCCTTTATGGGACGGGCGGAGGACCTCGCGCAAGCCGGCGCGGTCGAGACGGCGGCGCACGTCGCCCGGCATGTCGGAGAAGAGGAGGTAGTGGTCGGTCGGGTGCCAGATCGGGCCTTCGGTGAAGATGAAGCCGGAGCCCGCCTGGCGGACCGGGGCGTGCTCGTCGATCAGCTGACGGAAGGCGGGGTCGAGGGCTTCGTGCGCCACTTGCCTGCCCCTCAGGCCGGAAACCAGTCGCGGCGCGGGACCGATTGGCTGACCGGGCCCGGGATCGCCATGTCGAGCCGGCCGACGACGCGGCCGGCTTCGATTTTGGCCGGCTTGTCGTGGACGGGGAGGATGTATTTCGCACCGGAATGCATGAGCTTGCGCATGGCGGCCTTCTCGCGGCGCTTGGAGCCGGAGTGGTTGCCGGTGACCTGGTATTCTTCGGGCCCGAAGCTGCGCACAGGCTCGATGATCTGGTCGTTGAAGTCGTAGATCACGTCACCGCAGATGGTGGCCCGGCCGTCATTCGTGTCGACGTGGACGTTCATCGAGCCTTCGGTGTGGCCTTCGGCGGCCTCGAGATAAACGCCCGGGATCAGCTCGATGGGGCCGGACATCTCGAGGTCCTCGAGCCGGAGCGAGCCGGGGGTGTGCAGGCGTTCGACCAAGTGCATGATGTCCGGCTTGGGGTATTGCGGGTGCATGAGCCCCGAGACCGAGTATTCGAGCTCGCGGCGGTTGATGACGACGGTCGAATTCATGGGAAAGTGGTCGTCCTTGCCGGCGTGGTCGATGTGCAGGTGGGTGTGGCAGATGTAGCGGACGTCGCCAGGCCTGACCCCGTGATTGGCGAGCTGGCGTTCGACCATGTTCTCGTGGAACTGCAGGCCGCGCATGCCGAGCGTCTCCATGATCGCGTTGTCGCGGTAGCCGGTGTCGACGACGATGGGGTACTGGCCGCCGAGAATGAGAAAGCCGTAGACCGGAACACGGCGCACCCGGCCGCAATCGCGGCCGAGCACGAGAAAGCTCGATTCCAGCTCGATATCGCCGAAATCGAGGATCTTGATCTCCAGTCCCATGGTTCGGGGCTCCCCTGTCAGCTCAGCCGGTAGACCCGGCATGCGGTGTCGTGAAAGATCGCCCGGCGCTCGGCCTCGGCGAGGCCGCCGGCTGCGGCTCGGTGCGCCGAGACCAGCGCGGCGTAGTCGGTCCAGAGCTTCTCGATCGGGAAGTTCGAGCCCCAGAGGCAGCGTTCGGCACCGAAGAGGGTGACGGTCTCGGTGGTGAGCCAGGCGATATGCGCCGCGTCGACGCGGTGGACGAAGGTGCCGAAGCCCGAGAGCTTGGCGACGACGTTGGGCCGGCGGGCGAGCTCTTGCATGGCGTTGCGCCATTCCGCGCGCCCAGTGTCGGTCGTGTCCTCGAGCATGCCGGCGTGTTGCAGGACGAAGGTGACGTTCGGGCAGGCGCCGGCCAGCTCGGCGGCTCCGGCCATTTGCGGGGCGAAGACCTGGAGGTCGAAGGCGAGGCGGTAGTCGGCGAGGCGGGCGACGTTTTTTTGGACGTTTGGATCGCGGCAGAGATCGGGCGTCGTGGCGAAGCGGTAGAGGGGGTTCGAGTGCCAGTGGAATTGCTGGCGGATGCCGCGGAGATGGGGGAAGCGGGCGAGGCGGTCGAGGGCGGGGCGGACGTCCGGGACGGTCATGTCGGCGTAGGCGACGAGGCCGTGCGGCCAGCCGGTTTCAGCGATCAGGCTCTCGATCCAGGCGGCTTCGGCTTCGGCCTGGTCGGGGGGCCAGTTGGCCTGGACGTAGACGGCCTTCTGGACGCCGGTGTCTCGTGTGTCCTCCAGGTATTCCTGGATCGGGTAGTCGCGGCGGATGGGCTCGTAAGGACCGAAGATGCGGGGCTGCATCGGGCCTTGGAGCCAGGGCAGGTCGGCCTTTTGCCAGACGTGGAAATGGGCGTCGACCAGCTTCATGCCCCTGCCCTCGCGCCTTTGCTGAAGCCCCGGATCTCGCCGGCGATGGCAGCCGGGGTGGAGCCGTCGCCGAGGCGGTCGAGGAGCGGGGTGATCGCTCGCATGGCCCCGGTCTCGGGGCGGTAGGCGGGGTCGGCGGCCAAGGGTGAGAGCCAGAGGACGGACCAGGCGAGGCTGCGGAGCTTGCTCATCGCCGCAACCAGGGCTTCGGGGCCGCCGC
>SKNE01000150.1 GCA_007120675.1 Bacteroidales bacterium | reverse complement strand
CAGGACTGACTTTTTTTTTCAGCCCCCTTGCTATCATAAAAAGAATAACTATCTTTGCAGTCCGAAAAAAACAACACCTAAATATTTTATCTCATGAAACGCACCTATCAACCTTCGGTCAGGAGAAGAAAGAACAAGCATGGATTCCGGAAACGCAGTGCCACCAAAAAGGGGCAGCAGGTGTTGGCTGCGCGCCGCGCCAAGGGCCGTAAAAAGTTGAGCGTATCATCGGAAAAGACGCATAAGTAGGTTTTGGTTAGATAAATAGGTTAGTGTGAAGGCCGGTCCACCGCAGTGGGCCGGCCTTCCGTCATTCTGTGCACATGCTATAATTCAAGGGGGCCTGCCGGGGGACGATGAGGATACAGGCCCGCTGTGTTACTCCAGCGTCATTTCGTGGGTGCGTTTCAGTGCACCGTCCACATAGATCTCTGCCAGGTAGGTGCCCGGCCGGAGCGGCTTATCGTGTTGGATATTGAACTCCACGTAGACCGGTTCATGGGCGTAATTAATCTCGTGCACGGCAGTGTAATGGCTTTGGGTCAGTCCCGCGTCGGTATCGTAAGTCTCAACCATGGTAAACTGGCTGGCAGAGGGGTAGAGCAGTTCGCCCTCGGGGTTGTAAAGGAGCAGGTGGATCATTTTGCTGCCCGTTTCGGTAAACACCGTGCCATCCACCTCAAAACGGATGAAGCTGTGGTCTACCCGCCTTGCTTTGGACACATGATAGCGGTCGGCACAGAGCCAGCGCTCCCATTTGGTCAGGGCGAATACGTTGTAAACCTTCATGGCGGCGGCTTCCCTGGTTTGCTCCCAGAGTTGTTCATAAGCCACGGCCAGTGCGTCCATCTCCTGCCTGGCCTCCGAGAGTTCAATTTGAAGGGCCTCCATGTCGTGCTCCATGGCCTCTTTGGCTGTTTGAAGGACCTTGTTTTGCTCCACCTGCGCCTTCAGGTCATTGGCGTTGGCATTGGCACGGCGGTTCAGCTGGGCGATGCGGACATCTTTCTCCCTGACAACCTCCTCATGCTCTTCAACGAGCAGTGTCATCCGCTGGTTCAGATCGTCGATGATGCCGTCTTTTGTTGCGATGCGTTCATTCTGCAGCGCCTTTTCATTCTCCAGTGCACCAACCTCTGAGCGCAGCGCTTCCTTATCGTCGGCCAGCCGGCTGGAACGACCCATATAAATGATGTTGCCAATGAGGGAAAGCAGCAGGAGGGCTGCTACCACGATGAGCGCGATTTTCAGTTTGTTTTGTCCGGATTTTGTTTCTTCATTCATGGCCTGGCAATTTAAGTGATGGTGTTTTATTCTACGGTCAATGAAGGCACAATTTACGGATAATTTCCCTGAAATGCAAGGGGTAACACATTAAACCGGTGACCCCTATTTAGGTATGTGCCTGAGTGTTTCTGCCAGGAAGTCGAAAAAGAGTTTTACCGTGGGGATATTCACCATCTCGTCAGGAGAGTGCGGGTTGCGTATGGTGGGACCAAATGAGATCATATCCAGGCGGGGATAGGTGCCTCCCAGGATCCCACATTCCAATCCGGCATGTATCACTTTCTGCGCGGGGACTTTCCCGTAAAGTTTTTCGTACACCTGGCTCATGGTTTTCAGGATGGGTGAGTCCACATTGGGTTTCCATCCGGGGTAATCACCACTTTGCTCCACACGTGCGCCGGCCATTTCAAATACCACGCGCATCATGTTGCACAGATCCTCCTTGGCACTGTCCACCGAGCTGCGCTGCAGGGTGGCTGCTTCCACGATCCCGTTCTCCGACTTAAGCACAGCCAGGTTGGTGGATGTTTCCACCACATCGGGCATGTCGCTTACCATGCGCATGGCGCCGTTTGGACAGGCATATACTGCATTTAGGATGTTCCGGCTGGTTTCAAGGTCCATCACCTTTCCCGGCGTGTCGATCGTTTCCATCACCAGCCTCAGGCCCGGGTCAACCTTGCCGAGCTCGTTTTGCCACAGGCCGAGCATGTTGGCGGCGAGCTTCTCCAGCTTGTCTGTGTTTTCTTTTGGGATGGTGATGATGGCCGAGGCTTCACGGGGGATGGCGTTGCGCAGGCTGCCGCCGTCAACCGAGGAAAGGCGCAGTCCCAGGTCCCTCTCCCCCTGCCACAGCAGGCGGTTTAGCAGTTTGATGGCATTGCCGCGTCCCAGGTGTATATCCAGCCCGGAATGTCCACCCTTGAGACCTTTGACTTCTGCCCGGTAGGCTACATGGCCAGCAGGCACATCTTCCTCACTGCAGGTGAAGAAGGCATTGGTATCGATACCCCCCGCACAGCCTATGTATAGTTCCCCTTCATCTTCCGAATCCATATTGATCAGGATCTTCCCTTTGAGGAGGTCCGGCTTCAGCTCAAAGGCACCGGTCATGCCCGTCTCTTCGTCCACCGTAAACAAGCACTCCAGGGGACCGTGTTCGAGGTCATTCGAAGCAAGGACAGCCAGGGCGGCGGCAGCGCCAATCCCGTTGTCGGCACCCAGGGTGGTGCCCTCTGCCTTCACCCAGTCGCCGTCAATGTAAGCCCTGATGGGATCCTTGTTGAAATCGTGAACGGTGTCATTGTTTTTCTGGGGAACCATATCCAGGTGAGCCTGCAGAATAACCATTTGGCGGTCAGCCATTCCTGGCGTCGCGGGTTTGCGGATCAATACATTGCCCACGTGGTCGACCACCGTTTCCAGGTCCAGTTTCTCGCCTTGCTGCCTAACGTACTCAATAATGGCTGCCTCGTTTTTCGAGGGATGGGGAATCTGGCAAATGTCGTGGAAGTATTGCCACAAAAGCCTGGGCTGCAAATCGGTGATTTGTTTTGTCATGGATTACGTACGTTTAAAAGATGAAAAATACCACTGCTGCAGGGCAAAGGTAGTGTTATTTTTTTTTGAAATGGGGGACAGGGATAAGGATCTTGTGGACAGGAAAGAGGGTTACCCGATGATCTGGGCCGTGTGGTCCTTTGTCTTCACCTTATCAATCACCTCCAGGATGGTCCCGTCCTCGCTGATCACGAAGGTGGTGCGTATGATGCCCATGAACTCCCTTCCCATGAACTTCTTGAGTCCCCATACACCATAGGCCTCCAGGATCTCTTTTTCGGTATCTGCGATCAGGGGGAAGGGCAGGTTGTTTTTCTCGATGAACCTCTTGTGGGATTTTTCGCTGTCGGCACTCACACCCACCACCTTGTAGCCTTTTTCCAGGAGCATGTCGTAATTGTCGCGAAGGTTGCATGCCTGGGATGTACAGCCTGGGGTGCTGTCTTTGGGATAGAAGTACAATACCAGCTTATGTCCTTTGAAGTCGTCCAGGGAGAGGGTCTGTCCGTCCTGGTCAATGCCTTTGAACTGGGGGGCTTTGTCGCCTGCTTTGAGTTTTGTCATCGGGAGCGCTTTTTTTGGGTTACACATCTGTTTTGGGTAAAACGCAGGCCCTGGCCGATTGTTCACCGCGCCGTCCAGGGCCTGCAGTAAAGGATATCCACCCGCATCACTGCTGCAGGAGGTTTTTCTGATAGTATTTGCAAGCAGGCTTTAACTGGCACAGGTGGCATTTGGGTTTTCGGGCCTGGCAGATGTACCGTCCGTGCAATATGAGCCAGTGATGGGCAATGGCCACCTGGTGCACAGGGATGTAACGCAGCAATTGTTTTTCTGTTTCCAGGGGTGTTTTGGCCCCGGTACTCAGTCCGATCCGGGCGGCCACGCGGAAGACGTGGGTGTCTACTGCCAGTGCCGGCTTCTGGTACACGACCGATGCAATCACATTGGCCGTTTTGCGTCCAACGCCCGGCAGCTTGACCAGGTCAGACACCTCATTGGGCACGATGCCGCCGAAGTCGTTCACAAGCGTGCTGGCCATGCCCACCAGGTGACGGCTTTTGTTATTGGGGTATGAGCAGGTTTTAATGAAGGAGTAGACCTCATCCACACTCGCCGCTGCCAGGGATTCAGCGTCCGGGAAACGACTGAAAAAGGCCGGGGTGATCATATTGACCCGCTTGTCGGTGCATTGAGCAGAAAGTATCACCGCCACCAGCAACTGGTAAGGATCATGGTAT
>SKNE01000271.1 GCA_007120675.1 Bacteroidales bacterium | reverse complement strand
CCTGAGGGTGAGCAATCTGTTCGACACCCAATACAGTACGTTTGTCCATTATCCAATGGTGGGCAGGTTCATTTCTGCCGGTCTGGATTTCAATCTGTTCTGAAATATGAGTCCAACGTAAGGGTAAACGGATGCAAAAGTCATTTATGCCATTCGCCGATCGTGTTCTGGTGTTGTTTTCATGGAATGCACATTTGGTTCAATCCGAGTTAGCCTGCATACATTGTCAGGTTTTGACTTTGGGCAAAGATATGGCTGAAACGGAGAAGTGTCTGCATTGGATATTGGGGGCATAAGCCTGATTTAAATAGGCCTGAAGCAGCGGACATTAAACCCATTGGTTTTAAAGTCGTAGTTTCGGCGCACAGAACCGAAATGGCCAGCTATGTAGTGCCCCCATGCGTAAGGGGTTATATACTCGCTGGAAGACCAGAAGAGAGCGAAGTCCCCAATAACGACGAATTCACCATTTAAGGAGCGGGTCCCACCCGGAAGCGCCGAAAACCCAAACTCATCGAAACCAGAATGTGTATCGTTTGAGTTCCACCGTGGATGCCCAGAAGTGTCACAATCACCGCCCAGGGGTGAATTAACCTGGCGGCAGGATTTTAAGGCATTGCCAGTACCGTTGGCTACATCAGTGTTGGGAAAACCCTGGTTTGCCGCATAATCAACCAACTGCATCCAGTCAGCATCGCTGGGCACGCTCCAACCTTCCGGACAAAGATTGCCAGTGTTTACTGCATACCAGTTGTACAAAATGCCATAGGCCTCAATTACTTCTTCTTCCGAATTGAGTCCGGGAATGCCATCGTGCGGATAAATGGCATATGCCCCTTGTAATGTGTATAACCATTCAGCGTCATTCAAACCCGTTGGAATGGCATCACCATTGTTGTACCTCGTTACACGAAGGTTTTCAGCCATCCATTCCTGGTCGCCAATGACAACTATTTTGTATTCATTGCCATCAATGTCGGCTACAGAACCAAGGTCATTGCCGGGGGTGGCGTCATCTTCATCGTCACTACATCCAACAATGACAAACAGGCCCATTAAAACAACCGCTAATGGGTAAAATGAATGGTTGATTTTTCTCCTCATCGTCTTTTATGGATAATCTGCACTTTTACTCCTGATCATCAGTATACACAGTTTTTTTGAAACCTATAGACCTGCTTTTCTGATGCAGCGGACACTGAGACCGGTGGATTTGCCAGGGAAATAGCGGCTGATGTTGCCAAGGTCGTTGCTTGCTTCCCTGGACCAGGCATAATTTGTGGAGTGTTCATCAGCAGACCACCAAAAACCGGTTTGGCCAAGGAGGAAGAAATCCCCGGAAGGGTTCCTGCTGCCGCCTGGCAGGAGTGAAAAACCGAACTCATCGGTCCCGTAATGCGTGTCGTGGGCATCCCATCGTGGATGTTTGGAGGTGTTGCAACTGCTGCCTCCCAGTGGGGATTGGACTTGTCTGCATGATTTCAAGACGTTACCCACGCCATTAATATCGCTGACGCCCCAGTAGTTATGCAGGTCATATTTGGCCATCAGTGAATCAATGAGCAGGGTCCAATCGCCGTCGCCGGGAACGGACCACCCTTCAGGACATAAACCCCTTGTATCCGCCACGGCAAACCAATTGTACAACCCACCGTACGCTTCGAGTACCTCCTGGTCTGAGCTGAGTCCGGCGACATCGCCGTGTGGATAAATGGCATAAGCGCCATCAGTGGCATTTGACCACTGCTCATCGTTCAAGCCTGTGGACAGGAGATCGCCGTTGTTGTACCTGCTGACCCGCAGGTTCTCTGCCATCCACTCCTGCTCTCCAATGAGGAAAGTTTTGTATTCATTGCCATCAATATCTGTCACAAAACCGTAGTCAATTTGGTTACCGGGGGCAAGGTCATCGTCGCTGCAGGAAATCATCAATACCCCTCCAGTTAGCATTAGCAGCAAAAGAGATGCCCATTTGCTGATTGTTCTTTGCATGGCTTGTTGAATTAATCCTGTTGCCAAAATCCACCTCCGTTTGAATCACTGCGTGTTTTGCTATTCGATGCCATCGCCCGGTTCGATGCCGTGAATCTCATACATGCCAAAATCTACCAGCACATTTGCAATTCCGTTTACAACAAACTGGACGGCTATTACCGCCAGTATCAAACCGAACACCTTTGTGATGATCTGCCTGCCTGAATCGCCAAGGTACCTGACGATCACTTTCGAATAAACCATGGAAAAGTAACAGCTCACGGTTGTAAAGAGCACCGCAATAAAAACAATCACCGTATGATATATGGTGGGTGCTTCGCTTGTGAGTATCATCACTGTGGCGATGGATCCCGGGCCGCTGATGAAAGGTATGGCCAGTGGAATGACTGATATGTCGTCGGCAATATCGCCTTCAGGCTTTTTCTTTGCTTCATTGTTCTCACTGCGGGCGCTGATCATACCCATTGCGATGCCAAAAAGGATGATCCCCCCGGCAATCCGGAAGGCCGCTAAAGTGATGCCGAATAATTGAAAGATCACACCACCCAGCAAGGCGAAAATGAAAAACAGGCTGGTTGAAATACGTGTGGCCTTCATAGCGATCTGTCTGCGGCGCACTTCACTCATTTGGGTTGTGAGAGACATGAATGCAAAGGCCGTTGTCAAAGGGTTAACGATGACGAAAATACCGGCGATGGTAATCAGCAGGTAAGACAATGTTGTCTGGACAATATCAAGTACTTCCATACCAGGCTCCTTGAAAAATGAGACAAAAAAACGGATAAAAACACGGTCGATGGGCAAAAATACAAAAAGCCCGGAAAATTGACAATCATGGTTCGCACGAACAGTGAAAACCCGCAAACAATTTGGCCTGAATGTTAACTGTCTGTTTTTTTCTTGCATCAGTGACACTTTTTTTATTTTTGCTGCATGAAAAGAGATATAAGCAACCGATCATTCCGTCCCACCGGATCATTGACCCTGCCCGCATTGATGCTGTTTGTATTATTCGCTTGCGTAGAAAAGCGGCCGCCCGATCTGTACATTGTTACTGATATGGCAGAATATCACACACAGGTGGCCGCAAATCCCGACATGGAACTGGTTGATCTGGAGGAGTACATCGATGGACTGCTACTGGACATTCGATACGCCACCCCCGATAACTTTACCGGGGAAGTGGTGTATACAAGGCCAATGGCGTTTTTAAGGCGACCGGTGGCTGAGGCACTGAAAAAAGTGCAGGACTCTCTTGCCCATCACGGCCTGGGCCTGCTGGTCTTTGATGCCTATCGTCCCTATGCTGCCACCGTCCGCTTTTTTGAAGTGTACCCTGATCCTGATTTCGTGGCTGACCCCCAATTTGGTTCAAGGCACAACCGGGGCTGTGCCGTCGATGTGACATTGACCGAGCTGTCAACGGGCAACGAGATCCCCATGCCCACAGACTTCGATGAGTTCACAGAGCGTGCACATCCTGAATACATGGATTTACCCGCAGAGGTGATCGCCAACCGGAGCTTTTTGTTTGAGGTGATGGCCCATTTCGGTTTTACCCATTATCCAACCGAGTGGTGGCATTTTGATTACAACGGCTGGGAAGATTATCCCCTGATGGATCTGTCTTTTGAGCAGCTTTTGGGGCACTGACAAGGTATTTTGCCGGTGGTCCCTTGGTCAGCGCTTAATGCACCGGATGGCCACTCTACCTGCTTTTCCACCGGTATTTTCTCACTTTCAGGTAAATGGCGATCACCAGGGCCAATAGCCATCCCGCCAGGGTCATGGCGTCTGCTGTGCCGGCAGTGACCGAAATGCCGGTGATCCGATTGAGGATATACTGTATGTAAGAAGCGGGCAGTCCGGTTTCTCCCAGCCTGTTTAAAACCTGCCAGTGCCAGTCGGTCAGTACGCAATAGCCAATGCCATAAAACAATCCGAGGATAAACCAGGAAAAACCTGTCAGCAGCACACAGGCGAGGTGGACATTACGCAGGCGCCGGGGAATCCAGCCCACAAGGATAAATACAATCAATGCGGAGTGAAAGACCACAAAAAAAAGATCGGCCAGCCTTAATAAGAAGTGTTCCATTG
>SKNE01000107.1 GCA_007120675.1 Bacteroidales bacterium | reverse complement strand
ACCAGACCCGGGGGTGGTTTTTTACCCTGCACGCCATCGCCACGATGATATCCGACTCCGTGGCGTTTAAGACCGTGGTGTCCAACGGACTGGTACTCGACAAGGCGGGCAACAAGATGTCGAAACGGCTGGGCAATGCGGTGGACCCCTTTGAAACCATCCGCCAGTTTGGCCCCGATGCCACCCGCTGGTACATGATCAGCAACGCCCAGCCATGGGACAACCTGAAGTTCGACCTGGCAGGGGTGGAAGAGGTGCGCCGCAAATTCTTCGGCACCCTCCACAACACCTACGCCTTCTTCGCCCTCTATGCCAACATCGACGGATTCACCTATAGCGAAGAGGAGGTGCCTGCCAGCGAGCGTCCCGAGATCGACCTCTGGATCCTGTCCGAGCTGAACACCCTCATCAAAAAAACCGATGAGTGCTATGCCGACTTCGAGCCCACCCGGGCTGCCCGGCTGATCCAGCACTTTGTGGACGAGCACCTGAGCAACTGGTACGTGCGCCTGTCGCGCCGCCGTTTCTGGAAGGGAGACTACAGCCGCGACAAGATCTCCGCTTACCAGACCCTTTACCATTGCCTGGAAAGCCTGGCCATGATCTGCGCCCCCATCGCCCCCTTCTTCAGCGAGCGCCTTTTCACCGACCTGAACCGGGTGACGGGAAGGCAGACACACCAATCGGTGCACCTCACCGACTATCCCGAAGCAGACAACAACCTGATCGACGGTGCGCTGGAGGAGCGCATGCAGCTGGCCCAACGGTTCAGCTCCATGGTGCTCGCCCTGCGAAAAAAGGTCAACATCCGTGTCCGCCAGCCGCTCCAGAAGATCATGGTGCCGGTGCTGGATGAACACTTCAGGCAGCAGCTGGAAGAGGTGGAGCAGCTGATCCTTTCCGAGGTGAACGTGAAGGAGATGGAGTACCTGGACGACACCTCCGGGGTGCTGGTCAAGAAGATCAAGCCCAACTTCAAGTCCCTGGGTCCGCGATACGGCAAGATGATGAAGCAGATCGCCGCCCGCATCAACCAGTTCACCCAGGAGGAGATCCGCCAGGTAGAGCAGTCGGGCGCGATGGAGCTGACAATCGACGGTCAAACCATTGAGATCGGGCTCGACGATGTGGAGATCATGTCGGAGGACATCCCCGGGTGGCTGGTGGCCAGTGAAGGGAAATACACCGTGGCGCTGGACATCACCATCACCGGCACGCTGCGCAACGAAGGGATCGCCCGGGAGCTCATCAACAGGATCCAGAATCTCAGGAAAGACAAGGGGTTCGAGGTGACCGACAAGATTGAGGTGCAGGTGCAGAAGCACAGGGAAATTACCGATGCCGTTTTCAATAATAATGATTATATTTGTTCGGAAACCCTGGCCACTAATCTGTGTTATGTGGACCAGATCCAGTGGGAGGACAGGGTGGCTGTAGACCTGACGGAGGATTTGCAGACCTATGTTTCGATCAGAAAAAAGTAGACAATAATAAACAACGAAGGTCATGGAAACCAAGCGCGAAAAAACCAGGTATTCCGATGAGGAGCTCCAGGAGTTCCGTGAAATCATCAACAAGAAGCTGAAGGAGGCAAAAGACGGCCTGAAGCTTCTGACTGAAGCCTACACCACGCAGAACGCCAACGACACCAACGACACCTCCCCCTCCTTCAAAATCCTTGAAGAGGGCTCCCAGGTGCTGTCGAAAGAGGAGAACGGCCAGCTGGCAGCCCGTCAGCAGAAGTTCATCAGGGACCTGGAGAATGCCTTGATTCGCATTGAGAACAAGACCTACGGGGTCTGCAGGGTCACCGGCAAGCTCATCTCCAAGGAGCGTCTCAGGAGCGTGCCCCACGCCACCCTCAGCATTGAAGCCAAGATGAACCGCAAACCCCACGAAAGCTAAGTGGGACAAGGTGAGCGGAAACTGACACCCTGGCGGGGCGTGGCCTGATCCATAACGGGACCAGGCCCTTTCTGCCTGTATGCCTGTATGCCTGTCCCGTTTCCGCCACCACACACCCGGCATCATCCCATCCTAAAGACAGACCCATTCACTGTGGCTGGTTTACAAAAGAAGCATATCCCCTGGCTCGTGATCCTGCTGGTCCTCGTGATCGACCAGGCCAGCAAGGTATTGGTGAAGACCAGCATGACGCTGGGACAAAGCATTCCGGTCCTGGGCGACTGGTTCATCATCCACTTCACCGAGAACTACGGCATGGCCTTCGGCCTGGAGTTTTCGGGTGAATACGGCAAGCTCATGCTGAGCCTTTTCCGCATCGTCGCCGTGATCTTCATCGGGTGGTACCTGGCTAAACTCGTCCGACGCAAGGCCCATAACGGACTCATTGTCTGCATCTCCCTGGTCATGGCCGGCGCCCTGGGCAACATCATCGACAGCGCGTTCTACGGACTGCTCTTCAGCCAGAGCCTGTTTAACCAGGTGGCTGTTTTCCTGCCCGAGGAGGGCGGCTACGGATCCTTCCTCCACGGCAAGGTGGTGGACATGCTCTATTTCCCCATCATCAAAGGCACCACCCCCTCCTGGCTCCCATTTTATGCCGATCAGCCCTTCATCTTCTTCCGCCCTGTGTTCAACATCGCCGACGCAGCCATCACCACCGGGGTCGCCCTGCTGATCCTCTTCCAGAAGCGATTTTTCGGCCGCGTCCGTGGTGACCGCAAGTACAGCGTGAGTGACGAAGCCATCCAAAAGGCAGCCTCCCTGGAAGGCGGGGGACTCTACGGACACATAGACCAGACACCAACAAGCATTGCCGTCCCCCCGGGAGAAGGTGAACCAGGCCCCCACGAAGAGGACGATGCACCACAGCACGAACAAAAAAAGGTTAGCCCTTCCGGGGATGGGGATAGTGAGAACGGTACGCAAGATAATGGGGCTGGCCCTTCCGGGGATGGGGGACAGGGCCTGGAGGGTTCGGATCAGGACGGCAGCGTCCCTGGTAAAGCAGATACACAATGAATGGGTTCCTGTTTGAGCAGATCATCTTCGGACCGGTAAAGAGTCGACGGCTGGGCATCTCGCTGGGCATAAACCTTTTGCCCCTGAATATCAAACACTGCACCTTCAACTGCCTCTACTGTGAGTGCGGGTGGACCAAACCAAAGCTGGATGCCTGTCTCACTTACCCCACGCGCGCCGAAATTGGGCAGGCCCTGGATCAAAAGCTCTCCGGCATGCGCAGGAAGGGTGCCATGATGGACACCCTCACCTTTGCCGGCAACGGCGAGCCAACCCTCCACCCCGATTTTGCCGGCATCATCGACGACACCATCGCGCTGCGCGACACCCACTACCCCCGGGCACGCATCGCCGTGCTGAGCAATGGCAGCCTGGCCGGCGACAGGGAGGTGGCCGGCGCATTGAAAAAGGTGGAGCAAAACATCCTGAAGCTGGACGCCGGGACGGAAGAGACATTCCGGAAGATCAACAACCCCGCCATCAGCGTCAGCCTGGAAGAGATCCTGGAGAACCTGCAGCAATTCAGGGGGGAGCTGGTGGTGCAAAGCCTGTTTGTCAGGGGAGAGTACGAGGGGAAATCGTTCGACAACACCAGTGAGGAGGAGCTCACTGCCTGGCTCGGACACATTGAGGCGCTCCAGCCGAGGCTGGTGATGATCTACTCCATCGCACGGGCCACGCCCGCCGATGAGGTGGAAAAAGTTGGATGGGAAACGCTGGAAGAGATCGCCCGGCGCGTGGAAAAGCTGGGCGTTGCCACCGAGGTATACCCCTGACTCATTTCAAGCACGGGTCCACAACTGGCGGTGGCTCAATCCAGGGCGCCGGCTCACCCCAAGTACGGGGCCACAACTGGCGCCGGCTCAATCCAGGGCGCCGGTTCACCCCAAGCACGGGACCACAACTGGCACCGGCTCAATCCAGGGCGCCGGTTCACCCCAAGTACGGGGCCACAACTGGCGGTGGCTCAATCCATGGCGCCGGGTCACCCCAAGTACGGGGCCACAACTGGCACCGGCTTACTCCAGCCACCGGTTCTTTCAACCATTGATCCTCTGGGGAGTATTCCCTGGAGGTCAGACCATGCCCTGCACCTCCCACACGAAGGCGCGGATGCCCTGTGCTTCGGCCTT
>SKNE01000288.1 GCA_007120675.1 Bacteroidales bacterium | reverse complement strand
TGGCTTTTATTCCTTGTTTTGAGTCATTTTGCGAACCAGGCTAAAGAGGACAATGTGTACCCTTCGTCCGAAAAGCAGGGCAGAGGTCAGCGTCAGCAGTGAGAAACAAAACACCGTGTACGGCACGCCTATATACTCAGCCAGTGCCCCGGCCAGCAAACTGCCCAGTGGGGTGATCCCCATGAACGTCAAACTGTAAAGTGAAACCACGCGTCCCCGTTTGTCCTCATCAGAGATGCTTTGAATCAGGCTATTGGTGCTGTTGAAGTGCACAATCATTCCGAATCCGGTCACAGCCAGGGCGGAGATCGAAAGCACAGAGTTTGTGGACAGGGCGAAGATAGCCAGGCCGGCACCAAATAGGAGGGCTGTGCGGAATGTGATGCCCGGAATGCTTCGGAGGTCCTGCCTGGATGCAAGAAAAAAGGCCCCGGTGAGGGCCCCGGCACCCAGTGCCCCGGTCAGGATACCAAGCATCTCTGCGCCACCGTCCAGCACCTCTGCCGCAAACAAGGGCAACAGCGCCTGGAATGGCAGTCCGAATAAACTGCTGAAGAATACCAGGGTGATCAGGTAACGTAATGATCTGAGGTTGTATGCATAAGCGACTCCTTCGCCCAGCTGCCTGAAAATTGACCCATACCTTTTCGGGCGCTGCCTGGCTTCAATGCGCATGGCCATCAGTCCGCCGATAACGGCAAGGAAGGATAGTCCGTTGATGAAAAAGCACCACCCTTCGCCAACCCACACAATGAGTACACCCCCAATGGGAGGGCCGACAAAACGGGCCAGGTTATAGAGTGATGAGTTCAGGGCAATGGCATTGGACAGGTCCTCCCGGCGGGTGATCATATCCGGGACAAATGATTGCCGGAAGGGCGTATCAAAGGCCAGGACAACGCCATTGACCAGTGCCAGAACGATGATCAGGGGCACAGTGATTCGCCCTGAAAGGGTCAGCCACGCCAGGACAAAGGCCACCATCATGGCCAGTATCTGTGTGATAATGATCATGCGGTGGCGATTCCAGCGGTCGGCCAGCACCCCGGCAAACGGGGTGATGAACAGGGAGGGTATCTGCAGCGAAAAAGTGATGGTGCCCAACAGCAAGGCTGAACCAGTCAGGCGATAGGCCAGCCACCCCATGGCAATGTTCTGCACCCACAGGCCGATCAGGGATACGCTCTGACCATAGTAATAGTAGCGGTAGTTGCGGTAGGCAAAGGCCCTGAACACATTGTTGAATGACGCAAGAATAAGTGGCCGGCCACGAAACGGAATCATTTGCCAAAGCTTTTGCACAAAGTTAGGTAAAACGACGGCATGGATGTGGGATGATCTCCCGCCCGATCAACATATGGTGTGAGGAGGCTGCCGGGAAATTGAATGTTGGTATGCGCCAATTAAAAAATGTCGCGTACATTTGTTGCCAGCGTATTCCTTAACGTCTGCATAACAGGCCATGTCAATGGAGAGGCGGACTGCTGGTCTTTACAGCCGGCCAGGTAACAGTAACCTAGCTTCAATGGGTATAGGAAAGAAAATTCGTTTGGTGATCCTGCTGCTATTTGGCCTGGCAGCCATTTCCATTCTGGGCCTGCAGGTTTTCAACCGCCATCAGGTGGGTATCTTTACCCATTACAGCAGAACCCAGGTCAAAGAAGCTGCCCATGCCATCAGGGATATCAACGAAACACATATATACTGGGTGGCCTATGATTATGGATTATGGGATGGGATGGTGGATCTGGCAGCCATTGCCGACACGACCTGGGCCAGGGAAAACCTGGGTGAGGTGCTCTACTGGTTTGATTTGAGTGCCTTGTGGGTGCTCAACCTGGAGGGGGAAATAATGTACAGCGACATCGAAGGTTGTGCCGCCATGCTTCCCGATACCACCTTCTCTGCTTCATTGCTCACCAAGTTGTATGAGGAACGCTATGTGAGTTTCTATACCATCGCCGGCGATCAGCTTCTCCTGGTCCAGGGGGCAAGCATTCACCCCACGGGCGACGAATACCGTGAATCGGACCCGCGGGGCTTTCTCTTCATGGCCATGTGCTATGATGAGACGGTGATCGGACTCCTGGGCAGACTGACAGGGGGAGAGGTCACCCTTCACCCTGCCATACCTGACTGTCCGGAAGCAGCAGACCTTTCCGCTGCAGAGCTTCATGTGCCATACGACTACTGGGATGAAGAGGGGATTGCCTGCCTGGCTTTCCGCAAAAACGTTGATTTTGCCCAAATGCTCAGGCAAAACGCCCTGCTCATCATGGTGATCATGACCATGATGGCCGTTCTCAGCATTGCTTTGCTGTCGCTGCTGCTGCGAAAATGGGTCACTAAACCACTGGGTACGGTTGGGGATATCATCGCGCAAAATGACCTCTCCAAGGTATCCTTTCTCAAACAGTCTGGCAAAGAGTTTCGTCGCATAGGCATCCTGATAGAGCAATTTATCAGCCAGAAGGAGGAGTTACGGATAGCCAAAGAGCGGGCAGAGGAGTCGGACAAATTGAAATCTGCATTCCTTGCCAATGTAAGCCATGAAATACGCACCCCCATGAGTGGGGTGACCGGCTTTGCGGAACTTCTGCGCAATGAGGGCCTTACGCGCGAACAACGAATGCACTACACAGATGTCATCATCAAAAGCGGTGAACACCTCATTAGCCTGATCGACGATGTGCTGGACCTTTCAGCCATCGAATCCGGTCACGTCAAAATACGAAAAGAGCTGCTTAACCTGGAAAACCTGTTACTTGAACTGCAGTCGTTTTACCTTCAGCATGAACAGGTACGTGAAAAGCAGCTCGACATATCCATTCAGTGCGAACCCTGCGAAAAGGGTGTAGTCGTTCATGCAGACCGTTTGAGACTGAAGCAGCTGTTGATGAACCTGGTCGGCAATGCGGTAAAATTCACGGAAGAGGGCGGCGTTCAAATTGGATGCCAGGTTCATGACGATGGTTATGTACATTTCTACGTGAGGGATACGGGTCCGGGCATCCCTGAAGAATACCACCAGATGATATTTGACCGCTTTGCACAGGTACACACTTATTACAGCCACGAGAAGAAAGAGGGTACCGGTTTGGGTTTATCCATCTGTAAAGGCCTTGTGGAACTGATGGGGGGGCGCATCTGGGTCGAATCTACTCTCAACAAGGGGGCCACCTTCCACTTCACGATTCCGGCGAATGGTGAAGCATGACAGGATCGAGACTGGGTGAACCAAATGCCCGGGGCGGGTGAATCCAGCCTGGCTGTTACTTTTTGTAAATCATTCAATGCAGATACCCATGAGAAAAACCATTCTCTTTTTTTTATTGTTTTGCGGACTGGCTGCCAACCTGCGTGCCCACGACCAGGTAGTGCGCGCCATATTTAATAATGCCCTGGCTTCGGATGTGGCTTATGAAAACCTGCGTATCCTGTGTGAAACTACGGAGGGACGTATCGCAGGCACCCCGGAGGCTGCCGCCGCAGTGGAGTTCACCCGCCAGATCATGGCCGGGATGGAGCTGGACAGCGTCTACCTGCAGGAGGTGATGGTGCCCAACTGGCAACGGGGCGAGCCGGAGGTGGTCAGGGCCGTATCCACCTTGCTTGGTACCGCTGAGCTGACAGCGCTGGCCTTCGGCTTATCGGTGGGTACCGGACCCGATGGCCTGGTGGCTCCCGTAGTCGAGCTGCAGCATCTTTCTGAGTTGGAAGCCCTTGGCCGTGAAGGCCTGGAAGGAAGGATCGTCTTTTTCAACCGTCCCTTCGACCAAAGCCATTACAACACGTTTGCCGGCTACAGCGCTACGGTGGACCAACGCTTCAGGGGACCGGCCATGGCGGCTGAATATGGGGCGGTAGCCGCAGTGGTTCGTTCGGTCACCAGCGCCAATCACGATTATGCGCATACCGGTGTAACCCGTTTCGTGGAAGGGGGGGGCAACATCCCTGCCCTGGCACTGAGCCCCGTAGCTGCCGACAAGCTCAGTCAGTGGCTGAAAACAGATCCAGAGCTGACGCTCTTTGTCCGGAATACAAGTCACCGGCTTCCGGATGTGCTGTCATACAATGTGATCGGTGAGATAAGGGGCTCGCATTATCCCAATGAGATCATCACCGTGGGTGG
>SKNE01000050.1 GCA_007120675.1 Bacteroidales bacterium | reverse complement strand
CCGTTCAACGAAAACGGCCTGATGGTGAATTATGTGGCGACCCAGGCGCTTGGGCAGGATAATCCTTCCGTCATCCTGGGAGGGGATGGCAATGACCAGCTTTACGGTACAGGGGCCCAGGAGCTGGCCCTGGGTTTCCTGGCATCCAAATACAAAATGAAGCCCATTCAGAAGCTGCTGGGTGAAGGCCTGGCCCTGCTGGGTGACCGGCATGCCCTGCCCACAAAGCTGCGGTTTCATAACAATCGCCTCATGCAGGCCCACTCGCTTGCCAGCTTTGGCTTTTCGCTGCGCGAGCTGAAGTGGCTGATGCCCGGGCATAAGTCCATGCCGGAGACAGATCTTTTGAAACTGAATAATTTATCCGTGCGATCATTTGAAGAGCATTTCATCGCCAACACCTACTTCAAAAGCTTCCTACACGACGGACTTCATCTTATCATTCACAAGGCATCTCTTATGGCTACCCTGGCCGGGCAAAGGATAAGCTTCCCGTATATGGACAAGGACATGATCAGGTTTGTCTGGTCGCTGCCAAGGGAGATGAGGGTGAGTGGCGGACTGATGGACCTGGCCAGGGGGCGTGGCATGAATAAGTACCTGCATAAAAAGCACTACGGGCCAATGCTTCCCCCTGAAATTACCACGAGAAAAAAACAGGGAGGATTTGCCCCCTTGCCAATCTTCTTGCAGGACAAAAGGCAGCGGGAAATTGTGCTTGCCATCATTTGCCGAAGTGAGTTTGTGCAAAACATGGTTGACAAGCCAAGGCTTAACAAACAACTAACTCACTACAGCAGGCAGAGCCAGGATAGTACATGCTGGTTTTGGCACAGGCAGAACCAGGCGTTCAAAATCCTCAACCTCCTGGCAATGTCATTGTGGTGGGAGATACACATAGGCAACAAAAAGGGTGAAAACCTGGAGGATTATTCTTAAGCAGTTTTGCAATGAAAATCGGCATTGAAGCACAACGGATCTTCCGTAAGAAGAAACACGGCATGGACATGGTGGCCCTGGAGCTGGTCCGCAACCTCCAGCTCATTGACAGGGAGAACGAATACGTGGTCTTTGTGAAGCCCGATGAGGACCGGGATGTGCTCCGGGAGAGCAGCAACTTCCGTATCGTTGAGCTGGGCGGCGGTCCCTACCCCACCTGGGAGCAGTGGGCCCTGCCCCGGGCTGCCCGCGCCCACGGCTGCGACCTGCTGCACTGCACCAGCAACACCGCCCCCATGCGTTCATCCACACCCCTGGTGGTTACGCTCCACGACATCATCTACCTGGAAAGCATCAGCCTGTTTAAAAAAGGGGGTACAGCCTACCAAAAGCTGGGCAATATGTACCGGCGATGGGTGGTGCCGCCGGTGATCAAAAAAAGCAAAAAGGTGATCACGGTGTCAAATTTTGAAAAAGAGCGCATTGCCCGTTTCTTCGGGATGGAGGATGACCGGCTGGTGGCGGTATACAATGGCGTGGGGCGCCATTTTGCCCCTGTCACCGACCCCCTAGAGCGGGAACGCGTCAGGAAGGAATACGGCTTGCCCGAACCCTTTTTCTTCTTCCTGGGCAATACCGACCCCAAGAAGAACACCCCCAATGTGCTGCGGTCCATGGCCATGTTCAACGCCGAGTCGGAGACGCCCCATCACCTGGTGATGCTGGATTATGACGAGGCGGCCCTGAAGGCCACCCTGAAGGAGATCGGGCATCCTGACTTGCGCGACCACATCCACTTATGTGGCTATGTGCCCAACACGGAACTGCCCGCCATCATCAGCCAGGCGGAGGCATTTCTGTACCCGTCGATGCGCGAAAGCTTTGGCATCCCCATCCTGGAAGGCATGGCCTGCGGGGTGCCGGTGATCACGGCCAATACCTCCAGCATGCCGGAGGTGGCAGGGGGTGCCGCCCTGCTGGTGGACCCCAAAGAACCCCTGCAGATCAGGGAGGCCATGCAGCGCGTGCTCTCTGACCAGGACCTGCGCAAAGAGCTTGTTTCAAAAGGACTGGAGCGCGCAAGGAAATTTTCCTGGCAGGCAATGGCCGGGGCGGTGCTGGACATTTATCGCCAGGTGCATCAGGAAAGCCAGTCCCGATAGCGTAAAGGATGTAAACGAAATAAACCATCGCCCATGCTGTATCTTATCCTCGTACCCGCCTTGCTTCTCGCCGCCTACTTTGCCGCCTCGGCATTGTACTTCTTTCTTTTCTCCGTGGCTTCTCACTTTTATCGCGAGGGGAGTGTCCCGGACCATCAGGCGCATGAAAAAGTTAAGCTTGCCGTCCTCTATCCCGCCTACAAGGAAGATGCGGTGATCCTGGAATCGGCCGCCTCGGCCCAAAAGCACCTTTCCCGCCTGGCACACATGGATGTGCATGTCATTGCCGACTCACTCCAGCCATCAACCATCGAAAAACTGAAACAGCTTGGGGTACAGGTGGTGGAGGTGTCATTTGAGAAAAGCACCAAGGTGAAGTCCCTGCAAAGGGCTGTGGCCAGCTTGTCGCCAAACACCGACATGGTGGTGGTGATGGATGCCGACAACCTGATGCAGGAGGGCTTCATTGACAGGCTGGTGGAGCGCATGCAGCAGGGGTTCCGGATCGTGCAGGGGCACAGGACCTTCAAGAATTTGAACACCCACATGGCGGTGCTGGACAGTATCAGCGAAGAGGTTAACAACAGCCTGTTCCGGCTGGGCCATCGCACCCTGGGCCTCTCTGCCTCCCTCATCGGTTCAGGTTTTGCCTGCGAATACCGCCTGTTCAGGGAACTCATTGACAGCGCCGGTGCCGTGGGAGGCTTTGACAAGGAGCTGGAGGTGATGCTCCTGGAACGCCGCATCCCCATAGGCTACGGGAAGCAGGCCGTGGTGCTGGATGAGAAGGTGCAGCGGTCCGACGTGTTTGTGAACCAGCGTCGCAGATGGCTGGCTGCCCAGTTTGTTTACCTGGCCAAGAACCTGGGCAAGGCATTCAGGAAACTGCTCCGGGAGGGGAATATTGACCTGTTCGACAAGGTGATGCAGTTCCTCCTGCCGCCTCGCATCATTGCATTGGGACTGACTGCCTTGCTGTTTGCCCTGCACACCATCTTCTTTCTTGCCGGGTATGCAGGCTGGAACGCCTTCCTTGCCGCACTCTGGGGAGGGATATTTCTCCTGAACAGCCTGGCCGTCGCCATGGCCATCCCGCGAAAAATGTATAACCAGTCGATGATCAGGGCCCTGGCCTCCCTCCCTGCCGGCTTCCTCCTCACCATCAAGGCGCTGCTCAGGACAAAGGGGGCCAACAAACGCTTCATCCATACCCGGCACGGGGTGGACGAGGGGGAAAAGAAAAATCGCAATTAAAGGAAACATACACCCGTAAAACCCTAAAAACCATGGCATCAATACTAGTTACCGGTGGCGCCGGCTTCATAGGCTCCCATTTGTGCGAGCGCTTCCTGGAAGAAGGCCACGATGTGATCTGCGTGGACAACCTCTTTACCGGATCCAAAACCAATATCATCAAGCTGATGGATAATCACCGGTTTGAGTTCGTCCGGCACGACATCACAAGGGAGCTCTTCCTGGAGGTGGACGAAATATACAACCTGGCCTGTCCTGCCTCACCCATCCATTACCAGTACAATGCCATAAAGACGGTGAAGACCAACGTGATGGGATCGGTGAATATGCTTGGCCTGGCCAAACGGATCAACGCCAAGATCCTGCAGGCCTCCACCAGTGAGGTCTACGGCGACCCCAACGTGCATCCCCAGCCCGAAAAGTACTGGGGTAACGTGAACCCCATCGGTCCCCGCTCCTGCTATGACGAGGGGAAGCGCTGCGCGGAAACGCTCTTCGTGGATTACCACCGGCAAAACAAGGTCAAAGTGAAGATCATCCGTATCTTCAACACCTACGGACCTCGCATGCAGCCCGACGACGGCAGGGTGGTGTCCAATTTCATCATCCAGGCGCTCAAAAACCAGGATATCACCATCTATGGAGATGGCAGCCAGACGCGCAGCTTTCAGTACGTGGACGATCTGCTGGAGGGGATGACCCGCTTCATGCACACCGACGACTCCATCATCGGCCCCATCAACATAGGCAATGAGAATGAGTTCACCATCAAGGAGCTGGCTG
>SKNE01000010.1 GCA_007120675.1 Bacteroidales bacterium | reverse complement strand
CCCTCCCCGGGCACCACCCTCCAGCCCCAATCCCCGGACAAATAGGGCCCCGCACCACTTTTAAGGGGGGAAATGGCGATTACAAGGCGAACATTTGCTAAATTCGCAGACCAAACAGGCGGCCAGGAGATGCCGCTTTCTGTGGGAAATGCGGCGGTGGCGCGCCCTGCGCCGGGCTGGCCCCATCCACCGAAAAAAAAACAGATCAAATGGAATACAACTTCAGGGAAGTAGAAGAAAAATGGCAGCAGCGCTGGCGTGAAGACAAAACCTATCGTGTGGCCATCGACAAGGACAAGCCCAAGTTCTATGTGCTGGACATGTTCCCTTACCCCTCGGGGGCGGGACTCCACGTGGGACACCCGCTGGGGTACATCGGATCCGACATCTATGCCCGCTACAAACGCCAGAAAGGCTTTAACGTTTTGCACCCCATGGGCTACGATGCGTACGGACTCCCCGCCGAACAATACGCCATCCAGACTGGACAACACCCGGCCGTCACCACCGAAAAGAACATCCAGCGATACCGCGAACAGCTGGACAAGATCGGGTTCAGTTTCGACTGGGACCGCGAGGTGCGTACCTGTGAGCCGGACTACTACAAGTGGACGCAGTGGACCTTCATCCAGCTTTTCAACCACTACTATGACAACAAGACAAACAAGGCAGAGCCCATTGCCTCCCTTGAAAAGACCTTTGCCCGCAGCGGCAATGTGGACGTGGACGCTGCCTGTGGTGAGGTGGACTCCTTCACCGCGGTGGAGTGGATGCAGATGGACGAAATCAAGCGCCGCGCTATCCTCATGAACTATCGCCTGGCCTACCTGGCCGACACCTTCGTGAACTGGTGTCCCAGGCTGGGCACCGTCCTGGCCAACGACGAGGTGAAAGAGGGTTTTTCCGTCAGGGGCGGACACCCGGTGGAACGCAAGCGGATGAAGCAGTGGTTCCTGCGCATCACCGCCTATGCCGACAGGCTGCTGGAGGGACTGGAGCGTATCCAGTGGAGCGACTCCCTGAAAGAGATCCAGCGAAACTGGATCGGCCGCTCCGAAGGGGCTACCATTTTCTTCGGACTGAAAGACCACGACGGACAAATCGAGGTCTTCACCACGCGCCCCGATACCGTCTTCGGAGCCACCTTCATGGTGCTGGCACCGGAGCATGAGCTGGTGGACACCCTGACAACGAAAGCCTACCGCTTGCAGGTGGACGCTTACATCAAAGCCGCCGCCAGCAAATCGGACCGCGAACGGATGGCCGAGGTGAAGACGGTGACCGGACAGTTTACCGGGGGATACGCCCTGCACCCCTTCTCCGGGGAAAAGCTCCCTGTATACATCGCCGACTACGTCCTTGCAGGCTACGGCACCGGTGCCATCATGGCCGTGCCGGGACACGACAGCCGTGACCACGCCTTCGCCAAACACTTCGAACTGCCCATCGTAGAGGTGGTGAAAGGGGAGCAGGGCGACCTGGACGAAAGCTCCCACGACGCCAAAGAGGGACAGATGGTCAACAGCGGCTTTATGGATGGGATGGATGTGCCTACCGCCATCCACGCAGTGACCCGCAGGCTGGAAGAGAAAGGGATCGGCCAGGCAAAGGTCAACTACCGGCTGCGCGACGCCATCTTTAGCCGCCAGCGCTACTGGGGTGAGCCCTTCCCGGTCTATTACAAGGATGGCACCCCCTACACCCTGCCCGAATCGGCCCTGCCGCTGGAGCTGCCCCCGGTGGACAAATACCTGCCCACCGAAACGGGCGAGCCGCCACTGGCCAGGGCGAAAAACTGGCAAACGGAAGAGGGCTATCCGCTGGAGTGTAACACCATGCCTGGCTTCGCCGGTTCAAGCGCCTATTATATAAGGTATATGGATCCCCATAACAGCCATGCCCTGGTCTCGAAAGAGGCGGTGGAGTACTGGCAGAACGTGGACCTCTACGTGGGTGGCGCTGAACACGCCACCGGACACCTGGTCTATGCGCGCTTCTGGAATAAATTTTTGTACGACATGGGTGTGGTGGTCAAGGATGAACCCTTCCAGAAACTGATCAACCAGGGGATGATACAGGGGCGGTCCAACTTTGTGTACCGCGTCAAGGGGAGCAAACGCTTTGTTTCGCACGGACTGAAGGACCGGTACGATACCATGGCGGTGCATGTGGACGTGAATATCGTCCATAACGATATCCTGGACATCGAAGCCTTCAAACGATGGAACCCCGAATACAGGGACGCTGAATTCGAGCTGGAAGAGGGTAAGTATGTGTGCGGATGGGAGGTGGAAAAGATGTCCAAGTCCTTCCACAACGTGGTCAACCCCGACGACCTGATCGCCCGCTATGGAGCCGATACCCTGCGCCTCTACGAGATGTTCCTCGGACCCATCGAACAGGCCAAGCCGTGGGACACCAACGGGATTGAAGGGGTTTTCCGCTTCATCCGCAAGCTGTGGCGCCTCTGTCACGGACCGTCCAATGTGGTGGACATCTCGGATGAGCCCGCCACCAAAGCGGAGAAGAAGGTGCTGCACAAGTGCATCAAAAAGGTCAGTGAGGACATCGAACGGTTCTCCTTCAACACGGCCGTGAGCGCCTTCATGGTCTGTGTGAACGAGCTCGGTGAGCTGCGGTGCAACAAACGGGAGATCCTCAAACCCCTAAGTGTCATGGTGGCATCCTTCGCGCCCCATATCGGCGAAGAGCTCTACCACCTGATGGGCGGCAGCCAGAGCGTGGCCCTGGCCCCCTTCCCCCAGTGGGACGAAGAGCTGGTGACAGACGAAATGCTGCTTTATCCCGTTTCCTTTAACGGGAAAACACGCTTCAAGATGGAACTGCCCGCCGGCAGCTCCCGCGAAGAGGTGGAACAGGCAGTGATGGCCGCCCCCGAAGCCCAAAAATGGCTGGCCGGCAAAGCGCCCAGGAAAGTGATCGTCGTCCCCGGCAAGATCGTCAACATCGTGATCTGAGCCCCGGGCCAGCAGGCCGCCCCAAATGCCCAACACTGAACGATGGATTGCACCTTCTCAAGAGAAAAATACCTCGTAGCCATTGGCTCGACCCTCCTGTTTTTGCTCCTGGGCCTGGCCCCGCACCTTGATGCCTCCCCGGCATCCGGTCAGGACGATGAACAGGGTGAGGCCTGGCGACACATCGACAATGACACCTTCCAGATGGGGGAGATCCTGGTGTTTCGCGCCATGTACAACAGCTTCCTCACCGGCAACGTGACGGCCGGCGAAGCCACCCTGCAAATTCGTTCACGAAGCGCCACCATCGACGGCGAGGCCTGCTACCACATTATCGGCGAGGCCAACACCAGGGGGGTCTTCAACCTGTTCTTCAAGGTGGAAAACCGCTACGACTCTTACATCCACAAAGAAAGCATCGCCCCCCTGCGCTTTTCACGGGATGTGCGCGAAGGGCGCTACCGGCGCCAGGATAACGTGGTTTTCGACCAGCGCGGGGGGACAGCCACCAGCGAACGGGATACGATCACCACCCCACCCTGGGTGCAGGACATCATCTCAGCCTTTTACTTTGCCCGCACCTTCGATATGTCGTCGGTGGAGCCGGGCGACTCCTTCGAGGTGGACTTCTACCTGAGCGACTCGGTCTATGTGAGCCGCATCCTCTACGAAGGAAGGGAACGGATACGCACCCGGCTGGGCACCTTCAACACCATGAAGTTCAAGCCCCAGGTGCTGGAGGGGACGGTCTTCAGCCAGCCATACCCCATGACGCTGTGGATCTCAGACGACAAGAACAAAATCCCCATCCGCGTGGAGTCCGGACTGGTGGTGGGTACCGCCCGGCTGGACCTGGAAACCTTCGGGGGACTGCGCCACGACCTCACCTCCTTCGTGCCCCGCCCCTGACCTGGCCACGTTACCGATCCCGCGCTGAAGTCCGGCCTGACCCGTGATGCGTTACCGATCCCGCGCTGAAGCCCGGCCGCTCCATGTGTTGATATGGTTCGTCCGTTGCCAGCGCCCCTGCGGTGGCCCCCGGTCTTCCATTAACGAAAATCCCTTATATTTGACAGGTGGCATCCCCGCCTGTGGTGTGCCTTCCAATACCCGCTAAAGATCCCGGAACAATGAAAACAACCCATACGCTATACCTCCTGGCCATCGCGGCCGCCCTGCTCATCGCCGGCT
>SKNE01000192.1 GCA_007120675.1 Bacteroidales bacterium | reverse complement strand
TGCCCGCAGGCTATTCGATGACAAACAATCCGGCATCCAGTCCGCTGTTGATGCGGATCTCATCCAGGGTCATCTCGATGGTTTGTGGTCCGGCCTGCTGCGTCATCTGATGGGGCACCATCATCCCATCCACCTCGCGGTAGTCGGCATAGATGCTCTTGCTTTCGTCGCTGACGGACTGAACCTTGAATCCTGTCTCGCGGCAGTAGTAATCGTAGGTGGTCCTGCCTGAAGGATAGTGCACCTCCAACTTGTAGGCTTCTTGTCCGTTCACCAGCTTCATGCCCAGAAGTTCCTTCGTGATGCCGTACTCCTCGTAAGCCAGCTCCATATGCATCACCGACTGCATCTTGAACTGCTCGAACTCATCGCCTTCGGTGAACTCCTGGCGGCCCATCTGGGATACGATCACGGCCTTCTCACCGTCAAAGACCTGTTGCTGCAGTGTCATGCCACCCATCTCCATCTTTTGCATCGAGAAGTTGGGCGCCTTCTGGTGGAGGCTGACCTGCAGCTGCATGCCCATGGTGCTGGCGGTCATCTCCTGGCTGATATCTTCCACGCTTTCCAAAACGCTGCGTCCGCCCAGGGCTTCAATGTAGCGTTCGATCACTGTTTCGGCCGTGTAGCCCTCGGGGGCGGGCATCAGGGCCACTTCTTCCACGGGCCTTCCAAAGGCATCGAAAAATTCAACCTCACCGCTTGCGCTGAAGGGGATGAGGGTCTCCGCCACTTCCCCCTGGTTGCCGGCAACCACGATGATGGCGTTATCGGGATTCAGGTACCTGGCGGCCATCTCCTGCACATCTTCGGCAGTGACAGCGTTCAGGCGTTCAAGATAGGTGGCGTAATAATCCTCGGGCAGGTCGTAGCGTATCACGTTCAGGGCAAAGTTTGCGATGGTGCGCGGACTCTCCAGTGAACGGGCGAAGCTGCCGGTCATGAAGTTCTTTGTCAGCTGCAGGTCGGCTTCTTCCACGGGCTCATTGATGATGCGGTGCATCTCCCCCAGGATTTCCGTCACGGTGCTGTCGGTCACCTCATTACGCACTTCGGTGCGGGCAGTGAACCGGCTTACCAGCCTGTCGGTGCCGATATTGGAGCGGGCCCCGTAGGTGTACCCTTTGTCCTCGCGCAGGTTTTGCATCAGCCTGCCGGAGAAGGCGCCCCCTCCCAGGATGGAGTTCATTACGCTCACCTTGATGGCGTCCTCATGGCCGGGGGTCAGCACCAGGGGGTGGGTTACCATGACCACACTTTGCACGGCGCCACTGCGGTTGGCGAAGGCTACGCGGCGGCCCTCAGGGGGCTGGGGGGTGGGGAAGGTCCTCGAGGGGACTTCACCGGGCTCCCAGCTGCCGAAATGCTCCTCCATCACCTGGCGCGCCTCTTCCACGTCCATGTCACCCACAATCACCATATAGGCCACGTTGGGTTTGAAGTGGTCTTCATAATATTGCCTGATCTGTTCGATGGTGATGTTGTCGAGGCTTTCTTCCGTGGTGATCTCCCCGTAAGGGTGATCCGGACCAAAGGCAACGGCCCTGGCTACGTTATTGGCCATGGCGCTGGCATCGTTCTGGATGGTGGCTAGGCCCGATTTGTTCTGTGTGATCAGCCTCTCCATCTCCTCTTCGGGGAAGGAAGGGTTGAGCAGGATGTCAGCCATCAGGTCCAGCAGGGTTTCCTGGTGACGGGTGAGTGAGCTGGCGAACATGCCGGTGGAGAAGGTGGACAATGAACCTCCGATGAAGTCGATGGTCTCGTCGATCTCCTGTTTGCTCCTGTTGGTGGTGCCTTCGCGCATCAGTGAACCGGCCATGCTTACGAAGCCGGTGGATTCACCCTCAAAAACAGGGTCGATGTCGAGGGTGAGCTGAAAGGATACGACGGGGACCTGGCGGTTCTCCACCACGATGACCGTCAAGCCGTTGTCGAGCTGAAAGGATTCAAACTCTCCCAGCTGGATGACCGGCGCCGGACCCGGTTCAGGCCGCTGACTGCGGTCGACCTGGGCGCCCAGGGTGAAAACAATAAAAAGACTGACTACAATGGATGTGAATACTTTTCTCATGATGATAGGGTGTTTCTGGTTTATGTGTTACGGATTAGATGGGTTCAGGCATATAGAAAAGCACCACCCGGTTGTTTTCGTGCAGGTATCTCTGGGCCACCTCCATGATGTCTTCCCGTGTGACAGCCATGTAGCGGTCGATTTCGGTATTGATGAGGTCGGCGTCGCCGTAAAGCAGGTGATAGTTGGCCAGGTTCATGGCCCGCCTTGCAATGGTGGTATTGCTGTTCACCATGCGGCTTTCCACCTGGTTTTTCAGTTTCTCCAGGTCCTCTTCGCTGATCAGCTCCGTGCGTACGCGCGCCAGCTCCTCATCGATGATCTCCTCCAGCGCAATGGGATCCACACCCATGTTGGGGATGGCCATCACCATGTGCATGCCGGGATCTTCCAGTCCGAGGGCATTGGCCGATACCGTGAGGGCCAGCTGCTCCTCCACCACCAGGCGGCGGTACAGGCGGCTGCTCTGTCCCTGTGAGAGCAGGGAGCCCAGCATTCTCAATGCATAGTAGTCTTCTGAGCCCTGGGCGGGAATGGCGTAGGCCTGGAGGTAAGCGGGCAGCTGTATCTGGTCGTATACCGTGTCGCGCAGCTCGGCTGTCCTTGGTGGCTCAACCACATTGGGACGGAATATTTCGTGGGTGCCCCTGGGGATGTCGCCGAAGTAGCGCTCCACAAGCTCCCTGGTTTCTTCAATGTCGATGTCACCGGTGACCACCAGCACGGCATTGTTGGGGACATAAAACATGTCGTGGAAAGCCACGATGTCCTCGTAAGTGGCATGGCGGATGTGCTCATCCTTGCCCAGTATGTCCGATTGGTAGGGGTGAACCGTGAATACGCGCATCATGGTTTCGGTCATCATCCGGCCATAGGGGCGGTTGTCGCGTACCTGCTTCATCTCCTCAGTGACCACGTCTTTCTGGGTGGCTATGCCGATGGAGTCGATCACAGGGTGCAGGAGGCGCTCCGACTCCAGCCACAAACCAAGCTCCAGCTGGTTGGAGGGGAGGAGTACGAAGTAATTGGTCACGTCATAGCTGGTGTAGGCATTCAGGGAGCCCCCGGCAGCTTCAACAATCTCCGCAAACTCTCCCCGTTCGATGTGCTTTGAGCCCTCAAACATCAAATGCTCAAAGAAGTGGGCAAATCCGGTGCGGTCGGGCTGTTCGTTTTTGGCGCCCACGTGGTACATGATGCTCACCACCACATTGGGCGTAGTGTTGTCTTCGTGAAGGATCACGTGGAGTCCGTTGTCCAGCGTGTACTCGGTGAATTCAATCCTGCGCTCCCCGGCGTGAACGGCAAAGACCAGCATCAGCAGGAAGGAGGTCAAAAGAAATGACAGTTTGTGTTTCATTGTGAAAGGGGTTTGATTTATGGATAAATGCTTGATTATTGCGAAAGAAACTACGTTAGAGGGAACAAAAATAGGAGAAAAAAGTTTAGGCGAAATTTTAATAAGTGTTAATTCCCGCCTGCTTTAAGTAGGTTTACTCACCTGGGATGGTTTATGCCCTGATCAAGTCCTTATAAATCCAATCACATCATCAGGAGTGAAAACATAAACTTCAGGGTGGGATGCAGGAAGTTGTTGAAAAACAGCTTTAAATATTGTCGGTGGCTTGTTTATTGGCAGATTGTCTATTTTTTGATTCAATGAATGTAAAACCCGTTCAATATTGACCGACTCCGTCCATTTTACCTCGCCAATCAACAATGCCTTTCCATCGGTTGATTGTGCAAGTAGATCTATTTCCATCTGCTTTTTGCTCAGTCCACTACCCCACCATCGCATGGCAGGGTAAAACCTTTTTCCGTCAATTTCAATGAATGGGATCGACTTCCTGCATAAATCCTCCCAAACATGCGAAACGTACTGAGAGTATCTCTCTGAAATTTCTTCCCAAACCTGGTTAATCATATCAAATTCAAGCCGACTTTTGTTCGGAACCAAAAAGGTAAAATAGAAATTCATGAAAGCATCATCAATCTTATACAAGCTGCGCTTTGTTGTCCTGGGATTTTCTCCAAAAGGCACTTCACGCCTGACATACCCCTGGTTTACCAAAAATCCAATGGGCCTCGACAGTTGTGTTGCGGGCTTTCCAAGTCTGGCGGCAATCTCCGAAGGGCGATG
>SKNE01000183.1 GCA_007120675.1 Bacteroidales bacterium | reverse complement strand
TGCAAGAGCATGGCGATCAACTCATCGTGAACCACATATTCCCACTCCAGCGGGTGCAGCACCTCCATGCTGTCCAGCAAAAGGCTGTCCAGCAGCAAGCTGTCAGGCAACAGCCCATCGGGTAACAGTCCGGGGTATACGGACCTGTGGGGTGGCAGGCTGTCGGGCAACCGCTCAGGAGAAACGGACGGGTCGGACGGCAGGCTGTCTGCATGGTGGGTTCCCGGTGTGGGGGTTTCGGCCGGCGGACTTTCAGCTGGGCGGGCACCGGGCCATTGGGGCAGGCGCGGCGGATCACCGGCCTGGACGGTGTCAGACAAAGACTGCTCCGCCATCACCCGGGCCGCTGCCATCGGGTACTCCCCTGCCGCAGTATGGGCAAAGGCCTGCTGGAGGCAAAAAAGTGCCAGCACAAATAGACCACCTGACTGCTTAATCAATGTTCCCATATCATCCTTTGGGTGGTTGCCTGCCTGGCTGTTACCGGGTCATGCAAAAGCCACCCTGTGCCATTGTTTAGTAAGCGCGCGCAAAAACCACCCGCCTTTCAGAGGGCTTCCCGGAATAAACGCATCGACCATTTTCCTTATTGTCGTCCAGGGGGATGCAACGCACGGTAGCCTTGGTCTCCTCCTTAATCTTTTGCTCCGTTTCGGCGGTGCCGTCCCAGTGGGCCATGATAAAGCCACCCTTTTCATCGAGGATCTCCTTGAACTCTTCCCAGGAGTTGGCCTCACGGGTGTTTTCCTCCCTGAACGCCAATGCCTTCTGGTACAACCCCTTTTGTATGTCTTCCAGCAGGCCGGGAACCACCTCTGTCAGCCGGTCCATGGCCAGCACCTGTTTCTCCAGGGTATCCCTCCGGGCCAGTTCCACGGTTGACTTTTCAACATCCCGTGGTCCGATCACAAGGCGCAGGGGCACCCCCTTGAATTCGTATTCGTTGAATTTCCAGCCTGGCTTGTGGGTGTCCCTGTCGTCAAGCTTCACCCGGATGCCCTGTTCCTGGAGCCTGTCGCTGATCTCACGCGCCTTTTCACACACCTGGTCATACTGTTCCCTGCTCTTGTAGATGGGTACAATCACGCACTGGATGGGTGCCAGTTTGGGCGGCAGCACCAGTCCGTTGTCATCGCTGTGGGCCATGATCAGCGCACCCACCAGCCGGGTGGACACCCCCCAGGAGGTGGCCCAGACATACTCGAGGCTTCCCTCCTTGCTGGCAAACTTCACATCGAATGCCTTGGCGAAGTTTTGTCCCAGGAAGTGGGACGTGCCGGCCTGCAGCGCTTTTCCGTCCTGCATCAGGGCTTCTATGCAAAAGGTTTCCAGTGCGCCCGCAAAACGCTCATTCTCCGACTTGATCCCCTTGAGTACCGGGATCGCCATATGGTTTTCCGCGAAGTCAGCATACACATCCAGCATGCGATAGGTCTCCTCCAGCGCTTCCTCTTTGGTGGCGTGGGCCGTATGGCCTTCCTGCCACAGGAACTCCGCGGTGCGCAAAAACATGCGGGTACGCATCTCCCACCGCACCACGTTGGCCCACTGATTCACCAGGATGGGCAGGTCGCGGTATGACTGCACCCACTGACGGTAAGTGTCCCAAATGATGGTCTCCGAGGTGGGCCTGATCACCAGCTCCTCCTCCAGTTTGGCGGTTTCATCCACCACCACACCCCGTCCGTCGGGCGCATTCTTCAGGCGGTAATGGGTTACCACCGCACATTCCTTCGCGAAACCTTCCACATGGTCCGCTTCGCGGCTAAAGAAGGACTTGGGAATGAATAAGGGGAAGTAGGCATTGGAGTGGCCCGTATCCTTGAACATCTTGTCCAGGGCAGCCTGCATCTTCTCCCAGATGGCATAGCCGTAGGGTTTGATCACCATACAGCCGCGCACGGCGGAGTTTTCAGCCAGTCCGGCACGCTGAACAATATCGTTGTACCACTTGGAATAGTTCTCTTCTCGTGTGGAAAAATCTTTGGCCATAAAGCGCTTTTGGTATAGTATTTGTGTTTTTAATGGTGCAGAAGAATCGGGCAAAAATAAGAAAAACTCGGCGATACTTACTAACTTTGTCACAACCAAAATAAACAACCAGGAGGAAGAGACATGAAAACCTTGCTAAAAATCAGCGGCTTACTACTCATCCTACTCATGGCGGGCTGCTCCTCAACCTACCGGGCCACGGGTGGGCACGACGACGTTTACTACACCCCCCAGGTCGTAAGGGGTGGCTCCGAACAGCAGGCTCCTCGCACTGAAGGAAGGACTGCGGAGGTCGTGGATGAATATGTGGAAGTCACTGAAATACGGGAACGGGACCGGCAGGCCACCACCCACGGAGAGTCTGCAGCATTCCATTATGCAGGCCAGGAAGGGGAACAGGATGCCGACACCCTCGAATATTATTACGATGAAGACGGCAATATGGTGATCATCAACAATTACTATTATGGTGATTACTACGACTTCTCCTATGCCAGCCGCATCCGCCGCTTTCACCGCCCCTATGTGAGCTTCGGTTACTACGACCCGTTTTATACCAACATGTACTGGTATACCCATAACCCCCATTTCTACGGGATGAGCATTTACATGGGATTCGCCCCCACCCCCTTCTATTTCGGTGGTTACTACACCAGCTGGCATCATCGCCACTTCTGGCGCCACTACCACTGGCACAGGCCATGGTGGGGATGGGGACCCTCCTCCTTCTGGGCAGGGTACCACTGGGGTTACATGGCCGGATTCCACTCAGGCTTCTGGCATCCCTACTACTATGGTTATGGTTTCGGCTATGGATACTGGGGTTCACCCCATTGGGGAGGCTATCCCTACTATTATTACAACAGTTTCGAAGGATCCACCGCCTATCACTATGGTCCCCGCGGTGCCACCGGCAGTACGGTGGGACGCACCGATGGCAGGCCCTCCCAGGCCTCCGGCCGCACCAGCTTTGCTGAAACTTTCGAGGAGCGGACCCGTCTTGATGAGGAAGGACGCCGCCAGGTCCTGGCCGTCAATGAAACAGAGAGCCGCACTGCGCAGGCTGATGCCCGCAGGGAAGAAAGGCGCACTGAAAGCATTGGCACTGATCCTGCCGCAACCACCCGGCCGGCAACCCAGCCTGATCGTGTAGCCGCTGGGGAGGCAAGACCCGGACAGGAGGCTGCCACCAGGCCGTCGGCACCTGAGCGCCAGGAGCCCTCGGCACGCCAGCGCGAAATCAGGGAGGCCTATCAGCCGGGCAGAAGCATCGACTCATACCGTGCCCCCAGCAGGGAAAGTTACGAAAGGGTGTCGCGTGACCGTTACACCAGGCCCGAACAGGCCAGTCCGGCACGCACCAGCGAGTCAGGGCGCAGCAGCAACTACAACATGCCCCGCTCCTATACCTCACCCAGCTATCAGCAACCCAGCACGCCCCAAAGGTCACGGCCATCAAGCACAACCAGTCCGCCCGCCGGAACAAGGCCCAGCAGGGACGAAGCAGCCCCTGGCAGGTCAGGCCAGGCGCAGCCGGCCACCCAGCCCAGTACACGGCCCGCTCCACCGCCCCAGCAAAGGCCCACCAGCACGCAGCCATCGCGCACCGACAGGGGAAGACCAAGCTATACGCCCCCAAGCAGGCAGCCCAGCAGGTCGACAACCAGTCCTGCCCGCACATCACCCTCACGGAGCACCACGGCGCCATCCCGGAGTAACACCTCGCCATCAAGGAGCACCCCGCCCAGCAGAAGCTCGGTGGGAAGCAGTTCCGGCAGGAGTTCATCCCCGGCCAGGTCGACCAGCTCCAGCAGCAGCCGTTCATCGGGTGGCAGAAACAGGTAGACCATTTTTTGTGATTGACTCCCAAATATAACCATCACCTCCCGGCATATCCCGCTTTACCGGTTTCCGCCGGGAGGTTTTTTTAGGGATCCAAACCCAGTATACAGAACCAGGCTTCATTCAGAAGAGAAAAAACAATACCGGCATGAAGAAATATTTCATCACATGGCTTGCCAGCTTTGCCCTGTTATCCGGGCTCATGGCGCAAAATGAAATGGATGCCCTGCGTTATTCGCAGGTCATACACGGGGGAACCGCCCGCTTTGCCTCCATGGGTGGGGCTTTTGGGGCACTGGGAGGCGACTTCTCTTCCCTGGGCATCAACCCCGCAGGCATCGGCGTGTACCGCAGCTCCGAGTTTTCCATCACCCCCGTACTCAACTAC
>SKNE01000200.1 GCA_007120675.1 Bacteroidales bacterium | reverse complement strand
TAAAAAAGCTGGAAAAACCCATTCAGAAGCATCCGCTCATCCCTTTCATTGACAGATTCGTATCTCTACTGTTGTGCTGCCGTGTGCAAACCCCTTGCTGCCTTACCAGGGCGCTGCTGCACGCCGGATTTTAGTCCTTATTGATATGCTGCCGTGTGCAACCCCTTGCTGCCTCACCAGGGCGCTGCTGCACGCCGGATTTTAACCCCCTATTGGTTTGCTGCCGTTTGCAAGGCCACCCCTTGCACCCCATTGGCTGCATCCGCTTTTGCCACGCTCTGTGCGTGTTCTTCCACCTGGCGGAACACCCGCAGGAAATTCCCCGACCAGATCTTCTCGATCTCCTCTTCGGTGTAGCCCCTTCGCACCAGCTCCAGGGTGATGTTTCCCAGTTCTGAGACGTCGAAACAGTCTTCCAGGGCACCGCCCCCGTCGAAGTCGGTCCCGATGCCCACATGGTCGATCCCCACCAGCTGCACCACGTGGTCCACGTGATCGACCAGGTCGGCCACCGTGGCCATGGGGGCCGGGTAGAGGCTATTGGTTTCCCACCACTCCTCACGGGCCTGCTGCATCTCCTCCTCATCCAGGTCCTGGAAGTTGTTCCACCTTTCGCGGAGCGCTTCAAAGGCCGCTTCCCTCTCCGGACTGGAGGGCATCTCTTTGACGTAGGCACTGAGCACGCACAGCTGGAGCACCCCCCCGTTCTCTGCCAGGGCGATGATCATCTCATCGTCCAGGTTCCTGGGGTGGTCACAGATGGCCCTTGCGTTGGAGTGGGAGGCGATGACCGGTGCCTCTGTCACCGCCAGCACATCGTAGAAGGCCTCATCGGAAATATGGGTCACATCCACCATCATGCCCAGCCTGTTGAGTTCCCTGACCACCTCCACGCCAAAGTCTGAGAGTCCCCCGTGCAGCGGTTCCCCGCCGTCGGTGGAGGCGTCGCACACCTGGTTGTGGCGCGAGTGGGAGAGGCCCATGTAGCGGCTGCCCAGGTCGTAATAGCTTTGCAGCAGTCCGAGGTCCTTGCCTATGGGGTAAGCATTTTCGTTGCCGATATAGATGGCAAAGCGGCCCTCGCTGCGCAGGCGTTCGGCGTCTCCCGAAGTGAGGGCCAGGCCGGCCACATCGCTGTGCTCTTCCAGCATGTCGTGGATGAGGTCAAAGATATCCAGTGCGCGCTGATGGTTCAGGGCATAGGCCGCTTCGGTGAGTTCTCCCTGTCCCAGGAAGACGGCAAAGAAAACGGCATCCAGTCCCCCTTCCTCCATCCGTGGGAAATCCAGCTTGCCGCCACGGTCGTGGGGGTCGTTACGCCGGCCCATATCAAAGCCTTCGCGCATGAGCATCAGCGGGGTGTCTACGTGGGAGTCGAGGGTGAGCACCCGCTCGTGGATGGCCGCAGCCTCCCGCTCCAGGCGCTCTTCGGCGGAAGTACAGCCGGTGAACAATAGCGGAAGCAACAAGAGGAGCGCGCTGAAGCGCCAGTTTGTCAACGGGGTGGTGAAGAAGATTTGAAAGCTGCGGATGGACTGTGGATAGCCTGTTTTTGTCATGGGTAGGTGTGTGATTTTTATTATGCTCATTGGAAGGGCACGTTCCTGCCCCTGGCCTTCGTGGCCTGCAAAACGCTGCGCTGCAAAAGTAGGATTTTTTCGAAAAAGGGGCCGGGATCTAGTGTTTGGTGACCCTGAAGGTGGCCAGGCGACCCTTTGGGTGGCTGACTTCCAGGAGGTAGATGCCAGGAGACAGGTCGCGGACGGGGATAGCATGGCGCTGCCCTGTCGTGCTGCCGCCGCCGTGACTCAACCGGCCTGTCAAGAGTGTTTGTCCACCGCGATCGAGGATCCGGTAAGTGAGGCTTTCGCCGGATGGGACAGGGCCGTTGACCACCAGCCACAGCTTGTCCGTCGCCGGATTTGGGAACAGGCGGATCTCCTGTCCGGGCTCACCGTGTATGCCCACGCTGCTCTCAAACATCGCCCACACCTCCAGGTCGCCAGTGACGTGGGTGTCGGTACGGGGATTATCGGTGATGCCGTCGCTCCACTCCATGAAGTGGTGGTCGCTGTCTGCCACGGCCTCTACCGGTGTACCGCCCTGGCCGTGTGCCACCTGCTGGATGCTGTCGCCCTCCAGGCTGCCCCCATCCCCCGCATGATACCTCAGCTCGTAGATGTTGGCAGCGAAGATGGCGTGGATCTCGTGGTGGTCTGTCACGTTCTCAAAGAGATAGGTGTAGTGGGGGAGCCCCTGTATGGCCGCTATGAACTGTCCGTCCACCACCAGGCTGTCGATGTGGTGTCCCTCATCTGCGGCGACCTCGAAGGCCTGGTCGTCGCCATAATCCAGCACGATGGTCCCTTCGGGCTGGATGGTTCCATTGTCGCCTGCGCTTGCGTGGATCAGGCGATAGCCCATATCGCCCGTGAGGGTCACCTCGTTGGAGGGCTCCGATTCGCCATGGGTGTACACAGCGGTTACGTAATAGGTATAGCTGATGCCGTGTTCAATGTCGTGGTCGCCATATTCGGTGTGGGAGGCCTCCTGGCTGTGGATCAGCTCCTGGTTGCGGTAGATGTTGTAGGCCATGGGTGTGCCACCCTGTGGCGCCTCCCAGCCCAGTTGGATGAGTCCGCCCCCCTCCGCATTTTCCGCCACCAGGTTTTGTGGCGGGTAGAGCTCCCCTGCCGCTTCCTCCCACGACACATCATCGATGAACAGGGGCCTCAGCAGGGAGGAGGTGCCGTGCTTGAAGGCGATGTATACGTGGTCGGATGGCGCATCGGGGAAGCTGTAGGTGTGATGCATGTACTCGGCCTGGGAGGTGATGGTATCGACCGGCACAAAGCTTTCGTGGTCATCTGAATCGGACAGGGTGCCGATGATCAGGGGCTCGGGAAAGACCGCCACCTTGGTCCAGAAGCCCAGTTGCCCCTCTTGCAGTCCCGACAATTCCGGGGTAACCAGCATCAGTATGTCGTCCAGGGTCCCGTTGTACAGCCGGGCGGCGTGAACACCCGAGTAGGCGTGATTAAAAAATTCGCCGGCCTGGTAGATGCTCACGTTGGCCGAGCCGCTGGCAGACTCGATGATGGCGGACCAGCCCGGTGGCAGGTCGGTGGAGGCCTCAAAATCCTCAAAGAAGCCACCCAGGGCAGCATAAGCGTGTCCGCTGAGCGCCACCGTGTTTGACCCGGTAAAGTCACCCTCCATCTCAAACACCAGGCTTTCGCTGTAGGCACCCGCTGTATCGGGTGCAAAAATCACCTCCACGGTGGCACTGTCGCCAGGCAGAAGGATGCCGCTGTAGTCAGCATAAAAAGGTGGCTGCACCACAGTACCGGTTATCTGCAATGGCGCCCCTCCCAGGTTGGCAAGCTGCAGGCTTGCCTGGGCGCTTTCGTTCACCGAGATGGTGCCAAAGTGGTGCGCTGCCGGACTGAGGCTGATGTGGGGGATCGCCTCCATCTCCACCAGCAGGATGTCGTCCAGGTAAATGCTTCCGTTGTTCTGGCTGTCGTAGACATGCCATCCGAAGTGGACCAGCAGGTCCTCTTCCGGGGTGATGATGGCAAAGCCCTCCTGGTAGGTGGTGTTATTCACCAGCTGGTTCATGTAAAGGAGGCTCTCCATGCTGTCGGCCGAGGCCTCGCTGCCCATCATCACCCGCAGTTTTTGGGGACTGAAGGAGGTGCGGTAATGGAAGCTGAGACGGTACGATGTGCCGGCCTCCATTTCCACCGCCGGAGAGATCAGCCACTCATCCTTGGGCTGCCAGTCGCCAAACACGGCGGCACAATCGGGGGGTGAGTGGGCAAAGACACCGTAGGTAACCCATGTGGTGCCCGTCCCGCTCAGGTTTTCGGCCAGCCAGCCTGTGGGGAGGACAGGCGGGCTCACCCCGTCGAAGTCCTCGCTAAGCAGAACGTTCTGCCCCTGAAGGGGCTGTAAGGTGAGTGAAAGGAAAAACAAAAAGAAAATGCCTGGTGTCCATTGCTTTATACCCATGATGATAAACTTTTTCACCCGCCCAGGGCCTGCGATGGCATCAACTCCCGTCAGAAAGCCGGCAGGTGTTTCTTGATGGTGTCAAAGAGGCGCCCCTTGCTGAAGGGCTTGGAGATATAATCGTCGCAGCCTGCCGCCTTGATCCTGGCTTCGTCGCCACTCATGGCATAGGCCGTGATGGCGATGACCGGTACCGCGGGACGCAGTTTCTTTACCTTT
>SKNE01000196.1 GCA_007120675.1 Bacteroidales bacterium | reverse complement strand
GGCGGCGCGAAAACACCAACGCATCGAGCCCCCCCGGCCTGGCATCAACACCTCAGCGTTGCACTCACCCCAACGGTGACATCACGATATCGTACTTCCATTATCCATGGCCTGCTCCGGTGTGATGAAGACCAGCCTGCCCTCCTTGTCTTCGGCCAGGAGCAGCATGCCGTGGGATTCGATCCCCTTGATCTTCCGGGGTGCAAGGTTGGCCAGCAGCACCACCTGTTTGCCCACCAGGTCTTCCGGACGATACTGTTCAGCGATGCCCGACACCACGGTGCGCTGGTCGAGACCGGAGTCGACGGTGAGCTTGAGGAGCTTCTTGGTCTTGGGCACTTTTTCAGCGGCCACGATCTGCGCCACCCGCATGTCCACCCTGGTGAAATCGTCGAAGCGGATCTCCTCCTTCAGGGGTTCGGCCTGCTGCTGGCTGTTGTTCTCCTGGCGGGTTTTCATCAGCTTGTCCAGCTGGGCCTGAACCTGTGCGTCCTCCACCTTTTCGAAGAGCAAGGCTGCCTGTCCGATGGCATGGCCGGCGGACAGCAGGTTGGGACTGCCGCCATCCTGCCAGGTGCCTCCTTCCATCTGGAGCATCTGCTGCAGCTTTTTGGCGGTGAAGGGCAGGAAGGGCTCGCAGAGGATGGCCAGGTTGGCACAGATCTGCAGGCAGGTGTTCATGACGGTCTCCACCCTGGCGGGATCCTGCTTGAACACTTTCCACGGCTCCGCTTCCGTCAGGTAACGGTTGCCAAGGCGGGCCAGGTTCATCATCTGCGCCAGGGCCTCGCGGAAGCGGTATTGCTCGATTTGCTGTCCGATGAGTCCGGGGAAGTCCCTGATCTTGTCCAGGGTCTCCCGGTCCGATGCTTCCAGCTCGCCTGCGGCCGGCACCTTGCCACCGAAATATTTGTGGGTGAGCACCAGGGTGCGGTTCACGAAGTTGCCAAAGATGGCCACCAGTTCGTTGTTGTTGCGGGCCTGGAAATCCTTCCAGGTGAAATCGTTGTCTTTGGCCTCAGGGGCTGTGGCGCAGAGCACGTAACGGAGCACGTCTTCCCTGCCGGGGAAGTCGTCCAGGTACTCGTGCAGCCATACGGCCCAGTTGCGGGAGGTGGAGATCTTGTCGTTCTCCAGGTTCAGGAACTCGTTGGCCGGCACATTGTCGGGCAGGATATATGACCCTTCCGCGTGGAGCATCACCGGGAAGATGATGCAGTGGAAGACGATGTTGTCTTTTCCGATGAAGTGAACCAGCTTGCTGTCCCTGTCCTTCCAGTAAGGCTCCCAGTCTTTCCCCTTTTCCCGGGCCCATTCACGGGTGGCTGAAATATAACCGATGGGGGCGTCGAACCATACGTAAAGCACCTTGCCTTCGGTGTCCTCCAGCGGCAGCTTCACGCCCCAGTCCAGGTCGCGGGTCACGGCACGGGGTTGCAGCCCCTGGTCGATCCACGACTTGCACTGTCCGTATACATTGGGTTTCCAGTCCTCTTTGTGCCCCTCCAGGATCCAGCTGCGCAGCATGGGCTCGTAACGGTCCAGCGGCAGGTACCAGTGCCTGGTCTCCTTCATCACCGGCTTGTTGCCGCTGAGCATGGAGCGGGGGTTGATCAGCTCGATGGGACTCAGACTGGTGCCGCAGTTTTCACATTGGTCACCATAGGCTTTTTCGTAGCCGCAATGGGGACAGGTGCCCATGATGTACCGGTCTGCCAGGAACTGTTTGCTGTCCTCATCATAGTACTGGGCCGACTCCTTTTCCACCAGCAACCCCTTGTCGTGGATGGTTTTGAACATGGCGGCCGCCGTTTCGTGGTGGATGGGAGCAGAGGTGCGGCTGTAGACATCGAAGCTGATGCCGAAGCGGGCAAAGGAGGCCTTGATCAGCTCATGGTACTTGTCCACCACCTCTTGCGGACTGACCCCCTCCTGGCGCGCCTTGATGGTGATGGGTACGCCGTGTTCATCGCTTCCGCAGATGTAAATGACATCCTCCCCCTTCATGCGCAGGTAGCGCACGTAGATGTCGGCCGGCACGTACACCCCGGCCAGGTGCCCGATGTGGATGGGTCCGTTGGCATAGGGAAGGGCTGCAGTCACCGTATGGCGCTTGTATGTCAGTTTGTTGCTGTCTTTCATGGTCCGGTTTTTTGTCAGGATGGCAAAGTTAGCAAATGTTGGGGATTTGACCCCGCGGCTGCTCTTCTGCCAATAAAACATTAACTTTGTGCCGATAAAATGACGAAATGACAGTCTGCCATGGATATACAAGCGATCAAGCAACGTTTTGGGATCATCGGACACTCACCGCGCCTCGACAGGGCCATCGATGTGGCCCGGCAGGTGGCCCCCACCGATATCACCGTTCTGATCACGGGCGAGAGTGGAACAGGGAAGGAGGCCTTCCCAAAAATCATTCACCAGCTGAGTGCCCGCAAGCACGGACCCTATATTGCCGTTAACTGCGGGGCCATTCCGGAGGGTACGATCGACTCAGAACTATTTGGCCACGAGAAAGGCTCCTTCACCGGCGCCCACGACGCACGCAAAGGTTATTTTGAGGTGGTGAATGGCGGTACCATTTTCCTGGACGAGGTGGCAGAGCTGCCCCTGCTCACCCAGGTGCGGCTACTGCGCATCCTGGAGACCGGTGAGTTCATCAAGGTGGGCGCCTCCAGGGTGCTGAAGACCGACGTGCGGGTGGTGGCAGCCACCAATGTGAACCTGCAGGAGGCCGTGTCAGCAGGCCGTTTCAGGGAAGACCTCTATTACCGGCTCAGCACCGTGCCCATCCACGTGCCCCCTTTGAGGGAGCGGAAAGAGGACATCATCATGCTGTTTAAGAAGTTTTCGTCCGACTTCGCCGAAAAGTACCGCATGCCACCCTTGCAGTTGAGCTACGATGCCGAACAGTTGCTCATCAACCACCGCTGGTCAGGCAATGTGCGACAGCTGAAAAACCTGGCAGAACAGGTGTCGGTGATCGAAAGGGACAGGCACCTGACCTCGGACACCCTGCGCCGGTACCTGCCCGACGAAGCGATCAACCCCCTGCCCGTGCTGTTCAACGACCCCAACACCAGCACCAGCGGAATGAGTGAGCGGGAGATCCTCTATAAGCTGCTGTTTGAAATGCGGCGCGACATTACAAAAATAAAAAAGATCATCATGCAAATGCTGGAAGACGGACAGCTGTCCAGGAGCTTCCAGGAGGAACACGCACACCTGATCGACAAGATTGCAAGCGACAGGGAGCTGCCACAGGTGTATGATGATCCCATGGATGTGCCCGGCAAAGCGGCCGACCACGACCTGGTTGAAAGCTACGAGGAGGAGCCCCATGAGGTGGAGGAGGAGAGCCTGTCCATACAGGAAAAACAAAAGGACCTCATCGAGAAAGCCCTGCAAAGACACGGCGGCCGGCGAAAAAAAGCGGCACAGGAATTGGGCATCTCCGAAAGAACCCTGTACAGGAAAATTAAGGAATACAAAATATGACCGCCGGCCCGGCATAGATGCCTTGTCGTCCCCTGAAAAAATAGCTTTGGTCTAAAAGCAGCGCATCATAATCCTTTTTTATTGCCTCTGGTGCTAAAAATTAAAAAAATCTGTTTATCTTTGTGGCGTAAAATGGCCCCGTAGTTCAACGGATAGAATAGAAGTTTCCTAAACTTTAGATACAGGTTCGATTCCTGTCGGGGCTACAAAGAGGCTGATTATCTGTGTAAAAGCGCAGATTATATGCGAAAGAACTGATCATCTGCCTGCATGTGCCGCGAAACATTCCTTTTCCGGCACCTCCCGGCAGCCATTGTTTACTCATCACCTGTTAGATACTACTTTGGGTGGCCGGCGGTTTTTCAGGCCATTCATGACAGGATAAAATATCGCGCTATGAATAGGAAAGAAGACAGACCGAGCAAAATCGCTTATGAACGCCATTTGAACCAGTTGGGGATCCCTGAGGAGGAAAAGAAGTCCAATGGTGGAAAAATTCCCGACTACGTTAAATATGGTACCTGGCTGCGCGTGAACAGGGCCGAGTTTTTTGAGAACACCTACCAGGAGTGGAAGGCCAAAATGCGCGCACAGGAAGCCGCTTCGAGGTAGCCCTTATACCCCAAAATTAGCCGGAGGTGAACCCATTGCGCCGCTTAGCGGGACAGACGGCCATTTATGGTGTCAGTAACATAGTGGGTCGGATTATCAACTTCCTGCTGGTTCCCCTCTACACCCGAG
>SKNE01000221.1 GCA_007120675.1 Bacteroidales bacterium | reverse complement strand
GCCAGTGAGAGAAGCGCATCATCAATTGAACCAAACGACAACGAATATGAAGAGATTGGAGATCTTGCGGTACGATGAAAGCTTCAAAGAGGCTGCCATGGAATTGCTAGCCCTTTTGTGGAGCCACCTTGGTGGACAAGAACGGCAGGATCTGTTCACCTGGCGTTATGAGAAGAATCCCTTCAGCATCGATCCACACATATACCTGGCCCGGTACAATGGACAGCTCATTGGTTTTAAGTCCTTCGTCGAACAGCGGTTCAGGATGGGACAGGACAGGCCCGTCCGGGCGTTCACCCCATCCGATGCCATCGTGCATCCGGCCTTTCGCCGAAAAGGCGTCTCTTCAAGCCTCAGCAAAGAATTTTTTGAACGGGCAGGCAGCTTGCCAACAGGGGAAGCCGTGGTGTTCAACCTTTCATCCAATGCCCTGAGCACCCCCGGAAACCTCAAGCTGGGCTGGCAGTCCACCAGCGGAAAGAAACATTTTGTGCTGCGGCCCAGCCCCGGACATTACCTGCCGGCCAGGTCAAAGGGCCGCCACTGGCCGCTGGAATCAACAGGGCTATCCGCCCCATCGGGCAAACAGGTCGTGATCGCCCCCCTGCCCAGGGCCGATGAGATGTCGCAGCTGGCATACAACAGCAGAAAGCCGGGGATACTGGTCAATGAGCGAAGCAGGGAATACTATCACTGGCGCTATGCCTTACAGCCTGAGAAATACCTGTTTGCCTTTCTCTATGATGGGGGAGAGATGGATGCCTTTGCCGTGATCAGAAGGGTATCCAATACCCAGTATTTGCTCTGGGAGTACGCCTGTGGTGAACCAAACAGCCTGCGGGAACTCACCGGCGTGATGGTGAACGCCTGCAAAATTCCCTTCCTGCGCAGCTGGGCCTTGTCAGCTGACGACGCCCGCCTGCTCAAAAGCTGTGGTTTTTGGTCCATTCCCGGACAGTTGCGGAGATTGCTGGGCAAAGAAGGCCTTCCCGTGCTCGTTCGTCCAACATCCCTGGACGCCTCATCGCACGACTTCTTCCTGGCCGGGAAAGATATCCGGGACATCAACAACTGGCAGTTCTTCCTGGCCGACAGGCATTAAGTCAATGTGTTAAATCCTGTTATTGTGGGGGGCGGCACAAAAAAACCCCTCCGTCGGGAGGGGCTTGCAGGGTGACTAATGGGATTCGAACCCACGACCCCCAGAACCACAATCTGGTGCTCTAACCAGCTGAGCTATAGTCACCATTTATGAGCGGTGCAAATATAGGTTTTTTTTGCGAAATTTGTGGCACATCTTTCTCAAAAAAAATCATTAGAACCGGCCTGCATGATCCGTGCCCTGCTGCATTTTTTTCGACTGGAACACATCCGTCATTTTATGACCCTGTTTTCCAGCTCTTTGTTAGGACAAGGACTGGCACTGGCCGTAGCACCCATCCTCTCCAGGCTTTACACCCCCGAAGATTTTGGCCTGGCCGCCCTCTACCTGAGTTTGTTCAGCGTGATGTCGGTGATCGCCACGGCAAAATACGAGCAAGCCATCATGCTGCCGCGGGAGAAGGAGGCGGCCATCCACCTGTTCCGCCTGGTGATACTCCTGGCAAGCGGCATCTCCCTGCTGTTTGCCTTGCCCCTGATTGTTTTCAACACGCAGCTTGCGCACCTGCTGGGCAATGCCGCCATCAGCCCCTGGCTGCCCGTCCTGCCCCTCAGCCTGTTGATACACGCTGCCCTGCAGGCCGCCACATTTTACGCCAACCGCAACAAGGCATTCGTTCCCATGGCGCGAACCAGCCTGCTGCACCAGCTGTCGGCCAGCGCAACCAAGGTGGGTGGCGGATTCCTGCAATGGCCCGCCAATGGATTGATCGTCGGACAGATCGCCGGACAGCTGGCCGGCATGATCCACATCCTCTCCCATTCCGCCAGGCAGATCAGCCGGCAGAAGCTTGCCTTCTCCATGGCCCAAATCAGGGAACAGGCAAGGAGATACAGCCAGTACCCCCGTTTCAACATGCTGCTGAGCCTGACCAACAACCTGAGCGGAAGCCTGCCTGTCTTCCTTTTTACCATGGGCTTTTCAGCGGAGGTGGCGGGACTCTACGCCTTCGGATACACCTTTGTCTTCCGGCCCCTGGGACTGTTCTCCCAGTCCACACAGCAGGTGCTGTCACAAAAGATGATTGAAACGCACCACCGGGGAGCGCCCATCTACCCGGCGCTCGTAACCATGGTGAAACGTTTTGCGGCACTGGGCATCATCCCCCTGATCCTGTTTACCATTTGGGCCCCGGCCATCTTTTCCGTTGTCTTTTCGGATGCCTACGAAATGGCCGGACGTTACCTGCAGATCATGAGTCCATGGCTCTTCATGGTCTTCCTTACCAGTCCGCTCACATTTATTCACGAGCTGTTTTTCAGGCAGAAAACAGCCATGATCATCGATATCGCATACCTGTTTCTGCGGCTGCTCTCCCTGCTGGCCGGCATCTGGCTCCAGGATGTGATGCTGGCCCTGCTATTGTTCTCCGCCACCGGTACCGTGATGGTGGGGTACAAGCTATGGTGGTACCTCCACCTGGCAAGAACAGCCATGATCAAAATAAAGGGTGCAAAACAAGTTAACGGCGATAATTGACGTTTCCCATATATGGTGCCTGAAGACACCCCATACAAGCTCTTTATCATTCCCTCCTGGTATCCGCCACGGGGCGGGGCATTCTTTCGGGAGCACAGCAGGGCGCTGGCTGACGCCGGACTAAGGGTGCATGTGCTGGCGGCCATCGAGACAGGCATCAGGGATCGTCCGTGGACCTACCTCAAGCCGGGAAAACAGGCCTGCCTGCGGGCAGAAGGCAGGATGACAGAACACCGCCGCATCGCACGGCGCATCCCCCTTTCACCACAGATCAGCCAAAGAAGCTGGGTCAATACCGTACTCAGCCTGTATGAGGAGGATAGCCGCAAATATGGCCATCCAGACCTCGTACAGGCCCACAGCAGCATGTGGGGGGGGCTGGCGGCAGCCATGATCAGGGAAAAACACGGTACCCCCTATGTGGTCACAGAGCACCGCGGACGGTTTACCGGACAGGCGGGAAGCGGGCACCTGGTCCTCCCCTGGCACCTTCCACTACTGCAGAAAGCATTCAGTAAGGCGGCACACATAGTCACCGTGAGCCGGGCCGTGGGCCGTGGGATCGTGGACCTTTATCCGGCCGCATCCGGCAAAATGAGTGTCATCCCCAATATGACAGATACATCCTTCTTTGGTCTGCCCGCAGACGCAGCCACCGGCTACAAAAAAGGGGAAACCGGCACACCCTTTCGTTTCATTTGCGTGGCCAGCCTGGAAGAGCTAAAGGGCGTGCAGATCCTGACGGAGGCCCTGGCCATCCTGCGCAGCAGGGGGTATGGAGGATCCAGCCTGCTGATTGCAGGTGACGGGCCCCTGAGGGGTGAACTGGAGCGCCGCTGCCGGGAAAAAAGCCTGCCTGTTCGCTTTGCAGGGCAGCTGGACCGGGAAGCATTGCGACAAAGGCTCCACGAATCGGACGCCCTCATACTGCCTTCTTTGTTTGAGGCCTTCGGCATCGTGCTCATTGAGGCCATGGCATGCGGACTGCCCGTGGTGGCCACCCGTTCGGGTGGTCCGGGGGAGATCGTGCAGGCGGACAGCGGACTGCTCACCCCGCCCGGTGATGCCACGGCCATGGCGGACGCCATGGAGCAAATGATAAAGGAGCATTCCGGTTTCGACCGAACAAAAATCGCTGAAAAAGCCAAGGAAAAATACAGCCCCCATGTGATCAGCGCGCAGTATGTCAGGCTATACCAAAAACTGCTGAGATGACAGCCAAGGAGTACTACAGTTTCCAGGATGCCTTCCCCTGGCAGGAGCAGGATAAGGTCCGCTTCAAGGGCTATTTGTGGGACAAAAACGGGCGACACCTCACGGCCAAAGAGGCGGTCAGCCTGTTCAGGCGGGTGGACGGACCAGAACGGCTGACCCATTTGCTGGGTGAGCTCGACGGCGCCTTCGCCGTGTCGGTTCAGACCGGGCAGGGTCAGCTGCTGGCTGTGGACCCCATGGGCATGTTTTCGTTCTATTTCTGCCGGCACAAGGACCAGTGGCACATCTCGGATTCTGCCACCCTGCTGGCGGAGCGATCAGGCAACAAGGTCCAAAACCGGTCAGCCCTTCCTGAGTTCCGGTCCGCAGGTTTCGTGCTTGGCAGGGAGTGCCTGTGGAACAATGTGTTCAGGATACAAGCCGGGGAGGTCCTGCTGCTGGCAAATGATGGGAGCTTGCAGGGCCGGTGGAGCCAGCATTTTCTGCCCCGGGAGTTCAGCACGCAGGGCAGGAAGGAGTTGTACCGCACCCTGTGCGAGCTGCTCGATGGACTTTCCAGGCGCCTCACCGCCTCACTGCAGGGTCGCACCGCAGTGGTTCCGCTGAGTGGCGGTTACGACTCCAGGCTCATCGCCGCAATGCTGAAAAGAGCGGGCCATCAAAAGGTGATCTGCTTCACCTATGGCAGGCCAAACGCTGAATCACGGCTCAGCGAAAAAGTGGCCAAAAAACTGGGATACCCGTGGATTTTTGTGGACTACCAGGTGATCAACCCTGACAAATACTTGCAGGAAAGGCGGTTCCTGCAATACATCGATTACGCGGGCAATGCCACCTCCATGCCCTTTTTGCAGGAGTACTTTGCCTGCAGGCACCTCAGGGATAACAAACTGGTGCCTGACGACAGCATCTTCCTGCCAGGACATACAGGAGATTACATCGCGGGCAGTTACGTGGAGAAGACCATCAAAAGGGACAGGAATGAATCCACCCGGTACGGGCGGCTTGTGAGAAACTACTTTTCCTTCTGCCGGCTGACCAAGGCAGAGAAGGAGCTGATCACGGAAAGGCTGCAGAACTGGTTCCAGGGCCAGCACTTCCCGGCACACGCGGATGATCCCCGCTACGATGTCCTGACTGAAGAATGGGACCTGAAGGAAAAGTTTGCCAAATTTGTTTTCAATGCCGCCAGGGTCTTCCCCTTCTTCGGCTATGAATTCAGGCTGCCACTGTGGGATAAGCAGTTCAGGTCTTTCTTCCGTTCCCTGCCATTCACTTACCGCGCTTACAAGGCATTATATGATGAAGTGCTGGAAAAGGCGTACTTTGTTCCGATGGAGATCTGTTTTCACAAGGAGGAGCTACGTGAAGGCCCCCCTGAGCTCAGGGCGCAGGCCATACGCCGTTTGCTGCGGCCTTTGATCCCTGCCAGTATCCGAAGAAGGCGAATGATAGGTCGTGACTACATATGTTACCATCGGTTCACTGCAGCCATGGAGAAAGAACTTGAACAGGAGGGGGAAAAAGTGCCGGCAAAGATCAGGCACTTCAACGCCATCATCTGCCAGTGGTACGCAATGAGACTAAGCAAACAGGCTTGCCGGACAGGTAAAGGGGGACCGGGTTAATCCGCTATACTGCCCTCAAAACTGGCAACAAATGCGTCCAGGTCGCCATCCACCCTATAGGCTCCCGTATTGAAAAAGGCCAGCACCGCTTCCATCCCTTTGGGCGGACGAAAACCCGGGATGGCCGTCAGCAGCTGCATCTCCTCATTGAAAAAGGCTACCGAGGGATAACTCATCCGCCCCTGCAGCAGGGCAATGGCAAAACTGTGGGTAGCCCTTCTTTGCCCAATGTTTTCATTCTCAAAGGTGTTGCCCTGGAAGACAATGGGCTCTTCCTGTTCTGCGTTGAGTTTGACAGGATAGAAGTTCTCATTGAGGTATTCTGCAATCACCGGATGCGCGTAGGTCTCGTTTGTCATCCTGCGACACCAACCGCACCAGTCCGTGTAAACGTCCACGAATATCATCCTGGCTTCCTCCTGCATCCTTTCCTGGGCTTCTTCAATGCTCAGCCAGTTCACCTGGGCCTTGTCCCCCGAGGAGTGGGCGTGGAAAGCAAGCCCGAAAAACAAGAACAGGCTGGTAATTAAGGTCTTCAGACTCTTGTGCATCATACTTTTCTTTTCTTTGTGTAAGCGATACAATGATTGTCCTGGAAAAGGACACAAAGATAACGCCCACACTACAATATTGTTTGCTATTTTTGCTTTTTTTGGTCCTGTGTGTGGTTCGCCCGGTCCGCCGGCGGAACAAATGCCGGTGATGGGAGGGGTACTGGCCATCAATGGGCGCACCAGCTCCGGGCAGTCATACTGAAACCATAAGCAGCATGCTCTTCCGGCGACTTACCAGGGGTATTTCACCCGGCCAGATTGCCTGGCAGCGCCTCCGGCGAATCCCCACGGCCGTTGCAGGACTGCTTTGGATTGCCCTTATGGCGGTGATGGCGCTCTTTGGTTACCTTTTCATTCCCGATTCAACGCCCCATGCCAACCACCAGCAGCTGGAAATAGCCAGTCACAAGCCGGGCACCCGCATTCAAATGCTCTATGTAACCCAGAACGTGGATTACAGCAAACCTTCACTTTTCAGGCGCATCCTCAGCGGAAAGCCCACCCCTTACACCACCATCCCCATCCAGGATGATTATTTTGAAGAAGACAGGATCCACTATGAGACCTACGCGGGTCAACCCGGTTATCCTGGCATGGAAGGGTTCTTCACGCTGCCCGACGTGCTCCATGCCCTCGACCACGCCCACCAGGTCACGGAAGCTGAAGGGGACAGCCTGGCCTTTGTCACGGTCGACGGGACAAAGAAAACGGCCAGCATCCACGACATGAGAGAAAGGGTCAGAGACCAGCACCTCAGGGAGCGAAGGTTCTTGCTGGGCACCGACCGTTTTGGGCGGGATATGCTCAGCCAGCTGATCATTGGGGCCAGGGTGTCGTTGTCGGTGGGCTTCATTGCCGTATTCATCTCCCTGGTGATCGGCATCAGCCTGGGCAGCATGGGCGGCTACTTCAGGGGCTATATGGACCACTTTGTCGTCTGGCTGATCAATGTGGTCTGGTCCATCCCCACCCTGCTGCTGGCCATAGCCATCACCTTTGCCCTGGGCAAAGGGTTCTGGCAGGTCTTTGTGGCCGTGGGACTGACCATGTGGGTTGAGGTGGCAAGGCTGGTGAGGGGACAAGTGATCAGCATCCGTGAAAAAGAGTTCGTTGAATCGGCCAGGGCGCTTGGCATCAATAACCTGCGCATCATTGGCCGCCATATCCTCCCCGTGATCACCGGCCCGGTCATAGTGATCTCTGCCGCCAACTTTGCTTCGGCCATCCTCATTGAAGCGGGACTGAGCTTCCTGGGTATCGGGGTGCAGCCACCCATGCCTTCGTGGGGGACGATGATCCGGGAACACTATGGATACATCATACTGGATAAAGGGTACCTGGCTATCCTGCCGGGACTGGCCATCATGTTGCTGGTTCTATCCTTCATGCTGCTGGGAAACGGACTGCGGGACGCCCTGGACACCAGCGCCAGGGATTGACGGTAGCCGGGGACGAAAAAGCGCACCGGTGAATCATGGCCCCGGGGTGGCAGTGCCTGCGGCGGGCAAGACCAACGCCGGCGGGCAAGGACTGTGGCGGCGGGAAGGGCCAACGGCGGCGGGCAAGGACTGTGGCGGCGGGAAGGGCCCTGCGGCGGACAGGACCAACGCCGGCGGGCAAGGCCTGCGGCGGAACCAGTTTCTTACAGAACACCCCCCTTCTAACGGGCTTTATTGCCCAGCATCGGGACAAAACGGAAGTAACCGAAGCGCTCTTCACTGCTGTTTTGCTCATCCAGCTTGGTGATGCGCTTCATGACCTGGGTATCGCCGGCACCCACGGGGAGGACCATCTTTCCCCCTGGCTTTAACTGTTCCAGCAGTGCCGGTGGAACATAAGGCGCTGCAGCCGTCACCAGCACACGGTCAAAAGGGGCGAAGGCAGGGAGGCCTTTGTAGCCGTCGCCATAAAACAGCCTGACCCTGTATCCCATCGCCTTAAGCAGTTCCTTGGTCTTCAGGTAAAGGCTGTGATGCCTTTCAATGCTGAACACGCGGGCGCCCAATTTTTCCAGGATACATGCCTGGTAACCGCTGCCCGTGCCAATCTCAAGCACCTTCATCCCCTTCTCCACCTGCAGCAGGGAGGTCTGGTAGGCCACGGTGTAGGGCTGGCTGATGGTCTGACCCGATCCGATGGGAAAAGGCTTATCCTGGTAGGCAATCTCTACAAAGGAGGAGTCAAGGAAGAAATGCCTTGGCACACTGTCCAGTGCCAGCAAGACCTCCTCGTCGTGTATCCCCTTGGCACGAACTTCATCTACCAGTTTCTTTCTAAGCCCTTTGTGACGGTATGTATCCTTCATCTCTGCCATCAGATGCCCCCATTTTGGTACTGCGAAAATAAACATTTACGACAGCATAAAAAACCATACTTTTGTGAAACGAATCAAATTTAGGAACAAATGTTACCGGGAGCATGACGAAAAAAATTGGCGTACTGGGTGCAGGACACCTGGGAAAAATCCACCTGAAATGCATATTGGCCAGTGATCGTTTTGAGCTGACAGGGTTTTATGACCCTGATCAGGAGAGGGCAAAAGCTGTCTCACAGTCACTGGGCATTCACCGCTTCGAATCGGATGATGCCCTGATCAGGGCTTCGGAAATAGTCGATATCGTAACCCCCACTGTGTCACATTACGACTGCGCTTCAAAGGCCCTGAAGCATTCAAGGCATGTTTTCATCGAAAAACCACTCACCACCACACTCTATGAAGCCCGGAAACTGATGGACCTGGCCGACGAAGCCAACGTAAAGGTGCAGGTAGGGCACGTGGAGCGTTTTAATCCGGCTTTCATTGCCGCCAAGCCTTACCTCAACAACCCCCTTTTCATTGAAGCCCATCGCCTGGGACAATTCAATGCCAGGGGGACTGACGTACCGGTGATCCTCGATCTGATGATACATGACATAGACATTATCCTCAACGTGGTCCATTCCAGCGTCAGAAAAATATCCGCCAGCGGGGTGTCAGTGGTGTCCGAAACCCCGGATATTGCCAATGCGCGGATTGAATTCAATAACGGTTGTGTGGCCAACCTTACCGCCAGCCGCCTGTCCATGAAGAACATGCGGAAGACACGTTTTTTCCAGCACGAAGGCTATATTGCAGTGGACTTCCTGTCAAAAGAAACGCAAATCATTCGCATGAAGGACCTGGTGGCCAGTGCCGACCCCCTGGCCATGGTCATTGACCTGGGTCCCGAAAGGAACCAGAAACAGATCTGGGTGGAAAAGCCTGAGATCAAGCCCATCAATGCCATACAGACCGAGCTGGAAACATTTTTTGACAGCATCGTGGATAACACGGAGCCGCTGGTTACCATCAATGATGGCTATGCCTCGCTGGATCTGGCCTACCAGATAATGGAGAAAATTGAAGACCAGGTGCAGCAGCTGCTGTGATACCACAGGCCCGGCAGAAAAAGATTTTTTGGCCATTTCCAGTCGATGAGATTGTCCGCCCGATGATACAATATGTAAAACCAGGCAACGTTATCTACCTGTAAATCCCGCTTTCTTTATTGTTGTGACAACACCCCTGGCCTTTTATAATAAGGCTTTTAGACGTTTTTCAGCCAACAATTAAAGCCGCACATATGGACAAAGGCTTACAAAGGTCACATCTCATCCGATTCATAGCCTTCGACTACCTGGCCGCGTCCATGGCCTGGTTCCTCTTCATCCACATTCTGACGGCCAATAACGGTTTTGCTTTCAGCAAAATCAAGGATCTGGTCTTCATTGAAGAGAACCTGGTCTTCGGCCTGGTGATCATCCCCTTTTTCTGGCTATTGCTCTACTACCTGAGCGGGGCATACAAAAACATCTTCCGGCAATCACGGCTGGGCCAGTTTGGTCAAACCCTGATGATCAGTGTCATCGGTGTGCTGGTCATTTTCTTTGTCATCCTGCTCGACCAGGCCGTCACCGCCAGCAAAGGCTATTACCAGTCACTGCTCCTGCTTTTTGCACTGCATGTATCGCTCACTGCCACTGTCCGCTTTATCCTCTCCACCCGCATATCCAAAAAGATCCACAACAGGATCATCGGCTTCAACACAATCATCGTGGGCGGCCAAAAAAGGGCCATGGAAATCACCCATGAGCTGAACACACAGAAGAAGTCAGCCGGCAACAGGCTCATTGGCTTTGTCAATGTGAGCGAGCATGAGCACTACCCCATGGAAAAATACCTGGACAGGCTGGGAAGCTTTGATCAGATACGCGACATTGTTGAGAAGCACCAGGTGGAGGAGGCCATCATCGCCATGGAGTCGCGTGAGCACAAAAAGATCAGCCGGATTCTCACCGACCTTTATTCAAAGGATGTGATCGTGAAGATCATCCCCGAGATGCATGATATCGTATTGGGCAGCGTGAAGATGACTTCCATCTTTGGCACACCGCTGATACAGATACAATCCGGCCTTTTGCCTGCCTGGCAGCAATCCATCAAGCGTTTCATCGATGTGGTGGTTTCCGTTCTCTGCCTCATCCTCTTATCCCCCGTATTTCTCATCACAGCCATCATCGTAAAGCTCAGCTCAAAGGGACCGGTATTTTACAAGCATGAGCGCATAGGACGTCATGGCAAACCCTTCACCATGCACAAATTCAGGTCCATGTACGTAGATGCCGAAAAAGACGGGCCCCAGCTGTCCTGCGAGGATGATCCCCGCATCACACCCTTCGGCCGGTTTATGCGCAAGGTCCGGCTGGATGAGATTCCCCAGTTCTATAACGTATTGCGCGGTTATATGTCGCTCGTGGGTCCCCGGCCGGAACGGCAGTTCTACATCGACCAGATCGTCGAGAAAGCACCGGAATACAAGCTGCTGCAGAAAATCAAGCCAGGGGTAACCAGCTGGGGACAGGTAAAGTATGGGTATGCAGAGAACGTGGATGAGATGATTGAGCGGCTGAAATATGACCTGCTGTACCTGGAGAATATGTCCCTGGCCGTCGACTTTAAGATTTTGATCTACACCGCACTGATCATTGTGCAGGGAAGGGGAAAATAACGCCACCGGTTCGCAAAACCCGGGTCAGCTGATCTAACCGGGTGAACAGACCTCCCCTGTAAGGCCGTCCCCCCTTCATAACAGTCCCCTCTCAATCAACTGCACGACCTCTTCTATCTGCTGATCTTCCCCCTTTGGATCATAGCCGGTCTTCAGGTTGTAACCAAACAGGCGACCCAGCGACTGCCAGAAAACCGCTGAGAATACACCCCGGAACTCCCTCAGGATCTGGTACGAGGTGTGCTGTGTCTCCCTGTCAATGAGCTTGATCAGGATGATACCCTGGGAAAAAGTAAGCCGCCTGAGCTCATCTTCAAACTGTTTCCTGAGCTCCTCCTCCACCATGCTGATGTATTCGCGGCGCTCCCTCTCAGTTTCCAGCTCCATCAACCGCTCGCTATACTCCCTGAACATGATGCCTGCCAGCTGGGCATAGGGATACACACGCCGCACATTACGCACCAGCCGGTCGTAGCGGTACTCCTGCCAGCGATTGTTGAATTCACGCCTTGCGCGGACTTCCACCCCTTCCAGCTCGGCAAAAAACAGGGTATCCCCGTCTGTGACCCTTGCGGCCATGGTGGGGGCCTCCACGGGTAAGGCGGACTGAGCATGGGAGGAGGGCGGTGCCGCTGCAACCCATGTCACAAGAAAAAGCAAGGCGTACAAGTGATTGAATGGCGCCATGGGACGTTCAGGTTCTGTTCCCTTTTTATACCCAGAACGCTTTAATATACGAAAAATTTCAGAAAGGCACTTGTTATCAGGAGGCGGCCCGCAGCCGGCCCTTTTTGGTTTTTTCTATCCGCTCCCTTGCATAGTCAAGTGTCAGGTGGAAGGTATCGGAAGGATCATCTGAACCGGGGATATCGTACATTGCGTCCAGCATGATGATTTCGCAGATTGAACGCAGTCCCCTGGCTCCCAGTTTGAATTCAACGGCTTTCTCCACAATGTAGTCCAGCACCGAATCGTCCATCAGCAAACGCTTGTTGTCCATTTCGAACAGCTTCACATACTGCTTGACCAGGGCATTTTTTGGCTCTGTGAGGATTTGTCGCAAGGCCTTGCTGTCCAAGGGATTCAAATAAGATATCACCGGGATGCGACCCACCAGTTCAGGGATCAGGCCATAACTTTTCAGGTCCTGCGGGGCTACATATTGCAATACATTATCGCGGTCGATCTCTTCCCTGGCGCTGGAGCCATAACCGATGACATTGGTCTGAAGCCGCGACATGATCCTTTTTTCAATGCCATCAAAGGCGCCGCCGCAAATGAAAAGGATGTTTTGGGTGTTGACCTGTATCATCTTTTGTTCTGGATGCTTGCGGCCGCCCTGGGGGGGTACATTCACCACCGCACCCTCAAGCAGTTTGAGCAGGGCCTGCTGCACCCCCTCACCTGAAACATCGCGGGTGATGGAGGGATTATCACTCTTGCGTGCGATCTTATCCAGCTCGTCGATGAAAACAATGCCCCGTTCAGCCGCTGCCACGTTGTAGTCAGCCACCTGCAGCAAGCGCACGAGAACGCTCTCCACATCCTCACCCACATAACCAGCTTCCGTCAATACGGTGGCATCGGCAATGCAGAAGGGTACCTGCATCTTTCGTGCAATGGTGCGTGCCATGAGGGTTTTCCCCGTTCCCGTTTCCCCAACCATCACAATGTTCGACTTCTCCAGCTCGACCCCGTCCGCCTCACCCGACTTGGGGTGAGCATAGTTGATCCGTTTGTAGTGGTTGTAAACGGCCACGGACAGCACCTTTTTGGCCTCTTCCTGTCCGATCACGTACTGATCCAGGTGCTTCTTGATCTCCGCAGGCTTAAACAGGCGAAATGAGGGGATCTTCTTCTTTTCTTCCAGGGCCTTCTCCTCCTCCACGATGGTTTTGGCCTGATCCACACAGCGCTCGCATATATGGGCGTCTATGCCCGATATCAGCATATCCACATCATCGGGCAAACGACCACAAAAGGCGCATTTTTTACTCTGTTTAGCCATGTTGTTACCAGGTATTGATAGGGTTCAGGGACTTATTTATCTGCCTGCTTTTTGTTGGATGCCAACACCTCATCAATCATACCATAGTCCTTGGCCTCCTGGGAGGTCATCCAGTAGTCACGGTCAGCATCCTGCCATATTTTTTCGTACGACTGGTTTGAGTGCCTGGCGATGATCTGGTACAGCTCTTTCTTGATCTTCTGTATCTCGCGGGCCGTAATCTCTATGTCAGACGCCTGCCCTTCGGCTCCGCCCATGGGCTGGTGTATCAGGATGCGGCTATGCTGCAGGGCGGTACGCTTGCCAGCCTGGCCGGCGCTCAAAAGAACGGCACCCATGGATGCAGCCATGCCGGTGCATATGGTGGCCACATCGGGAGCGATGTACTGCATGGTGTCGTAAATACCCAGTCCGGCATACACTGAACCACCGGGAGTGTTCAGGTAGATCTGGATGTCCTTCTTGGGATCCACCGACTCCATGTACAAAAGCTGCGCCTGGATAATGTTGGCCACATAGTCGTTGATGGGCACACCCAGGAAAATAATCCTGTCCATCATCAGGCGGCTGAAAACGTCCATGGTGGCGATATTCAACTGACGCTCCTCGATGATGGTGGGACTGATATAATTGCCGTAAACCGACGTATAGTCGTGCATGGTCATGCTGCTGATGCCACGGTGTTTGGTGGCATACTTGTGAAAATCATCCATTGTTCAGGGGCTTTATTGTTTCTGTTTTTCCTGGCCCTCTTCCGCTTCGCCATCCTGTGTGGCGCCAGCTCCGGGCTCAGTATACTTCTTGTATTTTTCGCTGACAAGCAGGGCGAAGTCATCATAGGAGATCGTCTGCTCCTTCAGGGTAAATTTCTCTTTAAACAAATCCAGGAGCTTCTGGTCGTAAAGCTGGTCATATACCTTCTTAACCTCCTCCTCCTTGGAGGCAATGTTCTTCACATACTGGTCAAGCATCTCCTGTGGCACCTCATCCTGGCCATATTGCTTAAGCTGTGCCTTCACGTAGTCTTCCAGGTGGGTATTTACCTCCCCGGGGTTTACCTCTATACCGTACTTTTTCGTTAGATGGCTCTCCAGCAGCTGCCAGCGGAAGGAGTCGGCAAACTGGTCAAATTCGGCCTCCACTTTCTCAGGGGTAAGCTCTTCCTTGTTGTTATCAACCAGCCACTTTTTGAGGAAGGTCTCAGGCAGATTCACATTGGTGGTTTCAAGGAGCTTCTCCCTCACCACGTTCTTGAAGTGTTTATCTGCATCCACCTGGTACTGCTGGCTGACCTGTTTACGCACGAACTCCCTGAAGTCCTCTTCCGTGTTGATCTCCTGATCCCGGGCTACCTTACTGAAGAGCTCCTCATCCATCTCTGCAGGTTCTAGCCGGCTGATGCTGTCAACGGTAAACCGGAACAGGGGCCCGTAGTCAGATAACTCCTCTTTTTTCAGTCCCAGCATCCCGGCAGCTTCAGACTCCGACTCAACCGCTTTCAGAACATCCATGACCACCTGGCTGCCAGCCTTGCTGCCAATGAGCTGCTCCCTGACCCCACTGTCCCTGATGAACTTGATG